>JACQUW010000194.1 GCA_016210115.1 Deltaproteobacteria bacterium
CACTCCTGCGGCTTGTTCCGCGCGGACCAGCCGCTCCTCATGCTCTGCCATTCTCGCAACGAGCAGCAGGATCGCTATCAAATAGGCCGAGCCTTCTGACAAAGCCATGATAGCCCAACCCTGGCTCTGATCCTCCAGAGGAGTAAGATCCCAGAGGCGGGGCACAGCCGTGTAGTAAGGGTAAAGGATTCGTTGCGTAAAAAAGACCAGACCCATGACGGGAAACATTGTCGGCAATGCCGCCGCCATGACATAGAGAATCCGAAAGCCGTAAGGGATTTGACCATGAACTTTCGGGGCCGGATTGATAACGGGCCACCAGAAAAGCAGACCCGTAATAAAAAAACAAACGTGCTGCAGATCATGGATGAGATCATTCCGCAGGGCCGCCTCAAAAGCGGGAGGGTAATGCCAGGCCCAAAGGTTGATAATATAGAGGGGCCAGGTCACCCCCATCCATGTGATTATCTTCAGCGCACGGCGTACGAAGGCACCTCTGATCAAAAGGCGACCCAGCCCATAGCGCAGCCTCGGGGGAAATCCCCAGAGGAGGACCGGCATAGGGTTTCCAAGCAGCAGGAGCGGCGCCGCAACCATCATGAGCAGTTCGTGCTGAACCATGTGAAAGAGGAAGAGAGAGGAGCCTAAAGCATCGATAGGAGAGAGGAGCGCCAGGCAGATCGTTGCCATAGAAGTGAGATACAGCCAAAGCTGCCATTTCTTTGCGCCATGCAAGTTGCGCTTCCTCAAATGCCACCAACCGATGATGTAGGTGCCGCTGAAGAAAAGGACCACGGTGGTGACATCGGACCGCCAATGCCATTCAGTAAGAGAATCGGTAAAGGAAGAGGTACCTGTCGAGACGTGAGCCCAAACGGCCTCCACGGAGGACGCCAGGAGCACAAGGAGAACGAGCATTAGACGAGAGATCATAATGTTTTTCCGGCCCCAGTTTTCCGGCTTTGCAGATTTCGTGCCGCTCAGATCCTAAGAGCTATTCGAAGAAAGAGCAAGAAGAGCTCCCAGTCGCTATGTCTCTGAAGCGTCAGCGGGAAGAGCCTGGGGGGTGGCAGAATGGGCAATCGACGTCTCCATAAATTTACCGGTGCATCGAACAGGCTTAAACTTTGGCCTGGCAAAAGATTTCGGCCGCTGGCATGCAGCGCCCTCGAATCCGATTATATAGAGTATAGCGAGAGCCTATTAGGCCGTGGCCATCCTGAGTCGGCCGGTTGCAGAATGATACCAGGGAATCCAAATCGAGTTTAAGCATCGAGGTCAGGTAATAACAATCAGGTGAATGGAGGAAATCCCTTAGGACGAGAGGGGACTGGTCTTTCCACATTACGGAAATCATTCGCTACGACGCAACAAGGTTTTTAGATCCCGGCGCAGGCGCGCGATCGCATCTGACTCGATGGACGGATAATAGCCGCGAATCTCTGATTTTCGATCCACCAGCACAAATCGCGGGCTGTGGAGATGAGTGGCTCCCGATGTGGGTCTTTTCTCATGAGGGAGCTCCGCGGTGCCCAGCCGAAAACCATCCTGGGCCAGCCGATAAATCGCCGCCTTTTCGCCCGTAAGAAAAAGCCAGCGGTCCGGCTTGGCGCCGAAGCGATCAGCATATTCGGTCAGAACTTTGGGCGTGTCTCGCCTGGGATCCACAGTGATGGAAACGAGCCTGAGATCTTTTTCGCTCATGAACTCGTTTTGCAGCTCTTTCATCTGAGCACTTTGTACAGGACAGGTGTCCGGGCAGTTGGTGTAGATAAAGTCAGCGATCCAGATTTTTCCTTTGAGGTCCGCAAGACCTATTTGCCGGCCACTTCGCTCGATCAGCAAGAAATCCGGAACTTTGCCGAAATCCTTCAGTCCTTCAAGAGGATTGCTGTCGGTGGTACCCTGACGATCCCATCCCCGATGCCAGCTCCACATGCCGACGCCTGCAAAGACCGCCAGTGTAATTAGCAAAATGGCCCAAAGGAGTTGCTTGCCCATCGAATTCCTTCGCGTTGCTTCAGCCATAAGTCTACCCGAATAGACTCAGTATAAATGTCGCGGATAATATTTAAAGCGCGTGATCAACTCCTTCGTGCAGGAACAGGATGATCATCATGATATAGCCGATCACAAGACCGATACAGAGGGAGGCGCCGGCTAGAGACTGGACCGGGGTCTCGGGTGTATTTCGACGACGGTTCTTGCCGTATCGGACCGTCCAAATCGTCATCAGAGCGATTGCGACTAAAACGAGGCCATGTTTAGCCGTCATAAACAACGCATAGCTACGACCAAACCGTATGCGAGACAAATGATCGAGATTCCAAAAATACGGCGGAACATCAAACGGTGCCCAGCGAACCATGCCCGCGATTCCCGATAAGAGTTGAAGTGAAATCGCGGCCCACGAGATCGATAGGAACCGCGCAATGGGTACCGGTCCGAAGAGAAGCGCTGCCGCACTTGCTCCTACCCAGAGAGCAAATCCCAGCAAGTGAACCCACCTGACGCTGATATCGACCCATGCCGCGCTCGTTGTGAGAAGCCAAAAGCCGTCAGGAGAAGATGGTTTCTGATTCAACCCAGCCTGCGGCCGCGGACCTTCCGGTCCCACGACACCGCCGAGCGAGTGAACTGGAGTAGGCCATAGATCGGCGGCCTCATGGTAGAAAAGCACAACCGCTGTTGCTAGCGAAATGGCAACCCCGAGAAACGACCCAACAAGAACAAAGAGTTTTCGCAGTTTCCCTTCATCTCGCTGACGTTTCAGGTGAAGCGCAGTGATAAAGAGGGTCCAGAATAGGAGTAGAATGTAAAAACCCAACTTGACGGTCAGGACAATCGTGTACGAGACGCCGTAGGGAATCGGGCTTAAAAGCGGAAGTAAAAGGATGCTCGGAGTCTCTGAGATCCCCGCGCTCCACTCCATATTGTAGGTGCCCGTGGCAAGACTGACTAAAAAGAGGACCCAGGAGCTGTAGAGCAGTATATCCAGAGGTGGCGTTAGTCTTAATACCAGCGTCACCACAATAAGACCCAGCCACAACCCGAAAGCTACGAGATGACTCCACTGAATCGTCAAATGAAGCCAGGTTCTCCAGCCCGCAAGGAGTTCCGGATCAACATGCATGGGCGCATCGTGGCCGGAAGCGCGACCTGAGAGGTAAAGGTCCATTACCGCAAGCGCTATGATGAGGAATATCTTTCGATTCATCTGCGCGACTTCATCAAAAGCTATCTGGATTGGTTCCTATGAAGGCACGGCGGTGCCGGCTCAAAGGGCGATCATTTGCTGCGACGTTCCCATCAGACTCTCCTCATCAGGCCCGATAGGTCAGTGAAGGAATAAATCTCGGCACCGCTTCTTTGTAGCGCCTGAAATTCTCGCCAAATTTTTCCTCAAGCTCCCTGTCTTCTTCTATCGCTAAAAAGATGTACCTGCCGATCAAAAATGGGGCCAGAAGAACTGTAAGAAGCGTCGGCCACATGATGAGAAATCCTACGATGATAAGGATCAATCCCAGGTACTGGGGATGACGCAATTTGGAGTAAAGCCCGCCAGTTACCAGCTCTCCGTCACCTCGATAGACCTGCTTCCATCCAAGCGCGAGAAGGATGAATCCCGAAGATATAAGGCCGGTGCTTACAACCATCACGAGGTAAACGCCAGCCTGCAGAGTCATGATTCCGGTCCGCGACAGAAAGTAGGCCCAGAGATGGCTCTCGTACATGCCGAATATCCTCGGTTCAACTCCCAACAGAGGCGCGAGTATGTAAATCGTAAACGGAACGCCAAACATTTCAGTGAAAAGGCTGATGAAGAAAGCAGTGGTAAGCCCCGCGCTACGCCAGTCCTTTGGTCTACGAGGGCGGGTTAAGAAAAATACGAAAAAGAGAAAGATACCCGTCGCCATGAAAACCGTTGGCCAGTCCCCATACAATTTCTCAAACGGCATATTTTCTTCAGGTCTCAATACCGCGCCCAAAAAGCCTATAAGAACCAGGCCAATCGTGAGAGTGACAAACCCGACCCGCAGCACGCTTCTTGTGTTTGGCATACTTTCCATTTAAGAGACTCCTTCCTTACTCTGGAGAAGCTTTTTTAGGTCGCGGCGCAGCCGCACCACGGCGTCTGCCTGTAACCCGGAGTAATAGCCGCGGATCCGTCCCTTTTGGTCCACGAGGATCAGGCGTCCGCTGTGGAACAACTCTTTTTTCTCTCCGGTTTTTTCCTTGACATCAGGGGGATTTTCTTGCTCACCGATGCCCACGCCAAAGCCCTCTTGGGCAAGGCGGTAGATCGCTTCTTTGGTTCCCGTAAGAAACAACCAGAGTTCAGAGTCGGCGCTGAAGCGCTCGGCAAATTTTGCGAGGACCTGCGGTGTGTCCCTTTCCGGATCCACTGTTATCGACACAAAGCGAATATCAGAACGAAATTCCGGGTCGGTCTTATACTCCAGGTGAAGGAGGCCCATCTGAGGGACAATGAGGGGACAGATGTCACGGCATTCTGAATAAAAAAATTGGGCGACCCAAACCTTGCCTCTTAGGTCTGCAAGTGTCATCTTTCGGCCGCTTCTCTCTACAAGCGTGAAGTCCGGAACTGCCCGGTAAACCTTCAGCCCTTCCAGGAGTTTCTCCTTGAATCCTCCCTCTCTGACTTCCCAGACCACCGCCGCAGCAAAGGCAACCAAGGCAACGGCTGTAAGCCCCCAGAGGATTTTTTGCGCGACTGAAATGGGTTTGAGCATTGCTTTTTCGCTACCGGACGGAACGATATTCGCCTTTACCTTCTTCCGCGCTCACGATACCAAGAAGTGCCTGGTCCAACTTGGCTGTGATCGTCGGCAAGCCTAGCCCTCCCACATGCTTGTACGTGATCCGACCCTGTCGATCGATAAAAAAAGTCTCAGGGATGCCCCACACCCCGTAATCGACAGCAGTCCTTCCGGTATCCTGCCCGTTCTTGTAAGTAATCTCGAATTCCTTAATGAAAGCACGCGCATCGTCTTCCTTATCCTGGATATTTACTCCCAAAAAAACAACGCCTCGGTCTTTGTATTTCTTCCATGCCGATTCCAGGGTCTTGGCCTCTGCTCTGCAGGGTGGACACCAGGACGCCCAAAAGTTCAGAAAGACTACCTTGCCCCGGAGATCCTC
>JACQUW010000195.1 GCA_016210115.1 Deltaproteobacteria bacterium
CCGCAGAAAAGTGTGGTTACAGCGCAGCCGCCGTTACTGCCGCGCCGTTTACTTCGACGGCTTAAGGTGGATCAATTTCACCTAGCAGAGGTGGATCAATTTTGGTTAGCGCCGAAGGTGTCGTTCTATCTTAACTTTGCCGTGCTCAGTGACTTCAATGGCCTGCCTCACAGCATTAGCTCTTGGTGTGAGTCGACCCTGTGAGTTAAGCATGAAGCCCTTTCGGCTAATAAGCCGCTCCCAGGATTTTTTGAACCCGATGGAGCGTGGATTCTCATACAGGCCGACTTTCTCCCCTTCCTCGGTTATCGCTCGGAACAGTGCCGCAGATGGATGATCTCGTTTTAGGAATGTTTCCTTTCGATGCAGGATTGGCGGATTATCCGAGTTTCGATAATCGCTTTCTCGAAAGGTACCCCTCTCAAGGTCTACGGTGTAGGCATGGTCTAGAGCTGGGTAGGCATCTTCGAAAAATCGTGGATAGTTTAGGAGCGCAACTTTGTGGTCCCTCTTGAAGAATTTAACTACATTCCAATCCCTGTCTTCCAGCCCAAGCGCCGTAGCCGATCGCGCCAAATGCGCCATCAGCTCTGGCGGGACCGCGTCTAGCGCGGTCCTGTGGATATAAACCGCGTCAGGCAGCTGCTTCCCAAGTGAAATCGCGTTGACTAATTTTTTGTAATGCCAAAATTCCATCGCTGACCTGAGAGATACAGTTTAATTGATATCTGATTTCCACGCTAGAACTCGTGCAGGCGTCAGGAAGGTCATTCTTATCGGATCAGCTGAGTACGGAGAAATGGGTGTGTCAATAGCCCCTTTTGTCCCAATTCGGGCAGTTTCAAGTCCCGCTGCGTCGCGTAGATTTTGGTGCATGCGACGCGCCATCATTCTTGCTCCACTGTTACTTTCCCCTTCAGTCCTCCCACGCGCGGGTGATCAAGCGGGAAGGGAAATTATGTAAAGATAAGGTGTGTTATCTTAAAGCCAGGATTCTCTTGTGAGTCGGAGTTGAAAGGCGGACCTCTTTTGTCCCTATCTCCTCAACCATCCACGGCCCTACTTTATCTCCTTCGCTTACCCTCTTTTCGCCGGCATCGGTCCGGAGGAGCGCGTATCTGAATCCGCCCGCCGAGACGATCCCGAGAAGGTCGATCGGACTCTGTTCCTTCAGGGCCTGCTCGTCTTTTTTGAGCTTTTCCGTGACGGCGTCAAGCTGAGCGGAGACCGATCTGACGTCGTTTCGGAGTTCCGAGATTGAGGAGAGGACTTCATCGGCTTCGTTATTCTCGCCATCAAACCTTTCCAAGATCGACGTGCGAAATTTATCGATCTCTCCTTTGAGCGACTTTAACTCCTCGAGCAAGCTTACCTCCACCGCGGGGCCGGGAGGCCTTGGAAAGTTTCCTTCCGACAGAACGTCCACCTTTGGAGTTCTCTCGCCTGGAGTCACCGGCCGGCGCTCGGGCCGGTAGGGCTTGAACTGGGGCAGCTCCGGTTTTAGAGGATTCTCCCGGATGCCATACATGGCCAAGTCGATCCTCTCATCGGCCTTTGAGTCCCAGTTGTTTTTGGGCTTCGCGCAGAATACTCAGATTCGAAACCTCCGTTATCTCAACTTCTCGCGTTATTTTTAGCTCTTTCTTGGCCTGTTGGATGACCAGACGAAATCCGTCTTCTGGGATGCTTCCGTCAGCTGAGTTAAAAACTGCTACGCTGCCATCATAAGCCGCGGCAGCGCTCGCCGGATCTACCTTCGCCCACTCCGTTAGAACCTGGATCGTCCCAGCACGATCTTCTCTCATGTAACGGTTTGCCCGAATAAGCGCCTTGAGCGTCCTCGTCGCCTCATTCGGGTGCTCGCTAATTTTTTTCTCGTTGGCGGCAAGACCGATCGCGGGGTAACGGAAAATATCATATGCCCGGGCTACAATGTGGAACCCCATTTTTTTCCCCTCAGCGTCAGCCGGTGGTGAAACAACCGCTACGTCGATCAATTTCTGTTTGAGGGCAGCGAGCAGGGCCGAATCCCGGCCCACAGCGAGAATCTTCACGTCCCTTTCGGGATCAACGCCATAGTGCTTGAGCATGATCCGCGCAGACACATCGGATGAGCTGCCGAAAGTGGATACCCCTAACGTTTTCCCTTTGACATCTTGTGGAGACCTGATGCCCGGCTGGGTAATTAGGGCAAATGCCAACGCATCAATGAAACAACCCAGGACCTTGATCGGGAGGCCCCGAAGAGCCGCTCGTACGGAGGAACCTAAAACCATGGCGTAGTCGAGATCGCCACTGACTAAAGAAACGACCGCAACTGGAGCGCTAATACGAATAATCTCGGCCTCCAAGTCTTCGTCTCGAAAGAAACCTTTCTTCGCCGCTACGGCGGCGGGTAAAAACGTGATATTGAGGTTCGACACCCCGATCCGAATTTTGTCGGCTGCAAATGATGGACAAGAGACCGCGCTGATGATTCCCACGGCCATTAGCAGCGCTGAAAAAAATCGTTTTATCGGCATGTCAATCCTCCCTCGATACTTTAAACTGGCTCAACCATCGGACTGCCGACAGCAGGACAGCGCTCCAACCAGGCACCCGAACTGCTCACCGATTATTCCGAGGGCCATTTGGATTTCTGATCGTCGGGCTGCGTAGTTTTTCACTGCTTAAAACGCACGATAAGATGGGCAGGATGTGACTCACCCCCCGAAGCGCGCGGACTGATGACTTTAACGGTATAGAGGCCAGCGGCCTCGATCATCTCGGGCGGAATGATCGCCTCAAGCAGGTCTTCTCTAACGAAATGGGTCTCCAACTCTTGTCCGTTCAAGGTGACTCTGTGGTATCGGCGCATTTTTTTACCCGTGACCTTCAATGTCGTAGGTCCTGAGCCTTGTGTGACGGCGACGGGAGCAATTCCGATATTCCACGGTATCGAATAGGGAGGAAGCGGCGACGGAATGGGATTCTTCCAGTCCGCATGGAATCCGATATCGACCAATTTCCCATTCATCACGACCATCGTCACATTTTGCGTCATCCAGATATCCCTCAGAGGATCTCCACTGATGATGTTGAGATCCGCCACTTTCCCCGCTTCGACGCTGCCGAAATCTTTGTCTTTCCCGAAAGTCTTGGCCGCATTCAGGGTCGCCGCTTGGATGGTCGTCATTGGTGGCACCCCGGCCTCGACGTCCATCGCCATTCCTATATGCATCTGCAAGCCAGGCATTCCTTCGGGGGGATCCGATCCTTCTTTCAAAATTCCCCCGACCTGGACGAAACGCCGGATAAATTCCAGACTGTTCCCGTAGGCAATCTTCGCTCGTTCGAGTTGTTCCGGCGCATATTTGTCAATTCTCTCATAAACGCGAGCGACAACCGAGCGCAGTGCGGCGGGGAAATATTGCGCATTTGGATTGCTCAACAGGCTCTCTTCCCTCGCTTTAAATCGCTCAGCGCTGCGCGAAAGCGGACGAAAGCTCTTCGCAATTGTCGGAGTCCAGGCAACGCCGTGGTCGACCATCGCGGCCATGATGTCGCCGTAATTGTTGGATTCGTAATAAATCCCGACCTGCTCCTGATCGATTTTCCCCGCCAGCCGATCGGTGCCGATTCTCAGTCTCCTTGCCACGTCGGCAATGGAGGAAATGCCGACTGACACAATATGCTCGATACTGTCGATGCCGGCGCGGGATGAGCCTATTGCATCCCAGCTATGGCCGGCAACGCGCAGTCCAAGGTGATGCGCTTCGTCTGTAATTTCTTTCACCCATTCGATCGGAACGAACTCGTTGATTTTGATGATATCGTAGCCGGCTTGCTTCTTTCGCCGTACGATCGCGCGTGCTTCCTCGCCACTCGACACAGCAATGTTGCCCGCCGCCGAGCGGACACTCTCCGTTACGGTTATCCCCTGGCGAGTCCCAATGGCCCGTCCTGAAGCCCAGATCCGTGGGCCACGGATTTTGCCCAGGTTAGTTCCGTCTCTTTGCGCAAGGATCCATGGTCCATTCTGGTACAGGTGGATATTCGCGATGCTGGTTATTCCCAAATGAAGGTAGAGCTCGCCATCAAAATCCTCCCAGTGGGCGTGTCCATCGATAAATCCGGGTAGAACGGTTTTGCCTTTGACGTTAATTACCTGGCTCCTGGGGGGAATCGGGATTTGGCCGTTTGCGCCTACCGCCTTGAACCTGTCCCCTTCTATGACAATCACAGAGTCCTCTAGTGGCGCCTTGCCCGTACCATCGATCAGTGTTCCACCTTCGATCACGAGTGTGGTCGCCGCCGAGCCAAAGTCGCTCGTTACCATTTGAGTGATGACCCCGTTTCCGTTCTCCGGACCGACAAAAGAATCGATTATCAACTTTTGCCGTCGGATACTAGGCCGATATTACTCCTCCCGCTTGCCCCGTGCCAACAAAAAAATATACCCGCTCTCGCACCGTCTGGATTTCGACTTTGGAGATTATCACTCTTTAAGTACCTGGAGGTCCCATTCTCAAATAAGGCCGCAGAACCCGGTGAGGCCGGCTTCAGTTTACCCATCTTCCTGCGAAGTTCGAAAATAGTACCCTTTGACCTTGCCTGACTTGACTTGAAGTCAAGTCATGTGCTAAGGGATTCTGTATGGCAGTGACTTTAGGTAAAAAGTTGCGGGATTTGCGGCGTGAAAGAGGATTGACACAACACGAGCTCGCTGAGAAAGCAGGGGTTGACGATACCTATATTTCGAAAATAGAAAACGATCGTCTCCCCTATTCTCCTTCCGCAGAGACGATTCGATTGATAGCAAGGGTTCTGGATGCTGACGCTTTAGAACTTCTCGCTATGGTGGAACGAGCTCCAAAAGAGCTACTGGGTCTCTCGGATACACGCCACGCCTACGAGTTCCTCCGAATCGTGGCGCATCACGACCTGAAAGAGAGCGACTGGGAAGCTTTAAAAAATCTTCTTGAGCAGCGGGTCCAACGTAGAAGTTATCCAGGTGGGAAGAGCCGAAAATGATCACGGTAAGCTTTTCAAGTGATGCCGCGGTCCGAGTTTGCGAAAGGCGGTGGTTCTTGGCCAGCGTCGTAGCACATCCTACCGCTAATAAAGATCTTATTCGCCGCGATGCTCGCCTATTGCGCCGGCTTGTCCACGTTGAGGCGTGGGCCGGTAGAATCATCCATTCGACGTTAGAAGAAGTTTTAATCCCCGCTGCCTGCGAAAACGGGCGGTTACCCAACCCTGATCAGCTCATTGCTCAGGCCCTTGACTTGATGCGACGGCAGGAGGAATTTTCTCGGAGAAAACTTTATCGGTCTATATCTAAGTCGAAAGCGGGCAAAGATTTCTGTGCTCTTTATGCGGATGAGTATGATGGAGGTCTTACGGGCAGAGAAAAGGGGGGGACATTCTTAATTAATTTCCGTTCAAAGTGTTCTTTTAGATGATTGGGCCTTTGGCGAAGCACTACAAAGCCCGGGATGTGGTGTTGGCAGAGTGGGTGAAACGGAAGCATCTTAAGTTCTACAGGCTCGGAAAGAATCATCTCGATCTTAACACCGCGGGGGAAGAAGTAGATCCGGGGTTGATATTTTGCTGAAATGCCACACGCCACAGTTTCGCATTTTCGTAATTCCGAAAACGTGAAAAGGATCACCAGGAGGCCGGTGGCGCTTGGCACGGGTGCTTTTCCACTTGAAAACCACGCCGTCGTATCGGGTCGACTGGGCTGGCGAGCGCGTCACCTCAAGGAAGTGGACGCGCAGGAATTGACCCTACGCTTCTGGCAGGAGATCTATGACGAGCAGGGAAAGCTGCAGCTAACCCTAACAAACAGCCGCGGAATCTGTCTCTTTCGCCCTTAGCCTTGGTATCGTTTCGCCTATCGCTCATTGTCCTCTCCGAAGGCCTGTTGGAATGGGTCGATAAATCTCTTTTCGGGCGACCAGTCAACGATTGCGAAGACCACAGACTCGTAAGCCCCCTTAAAATTTTCCGCCAAGGCTTTTTGAAACAATTTGGCGATCTTTCTGGAATCGTTTCCAAAAGCTCCGCAGCCCCAAGCTCCCAGCACGATGCTGTCGTGGCCATGCAAAATTCCGATGGAGAGCACCTTGAGTATTCGGGACCACATGGCCGGTTCAATTTCGCGATGGCGCTCTCGATCGAGAGCAGCCGCGTTCACAGCGGGCGACGTGATGATTGATACAGTGTACGGCTCGTCCAGCAGTGTGCCGTCGTCGGAACGGAACACGGGGACTGCGGGGGAATAGATGGCGTAATCGGTATAAAGCGGATCGCGACGGGAGCGATGAAAGTCGTACATCGAGTTCTCACGAAGGCAGGCGTAGAGTCCCGAGCAGCGGGCCAGATATTCTTCTTGAGCCCGCGCTCCGGATAGGAAGCCTCCTCCGGGATGAGTCGCAGAAGCGAAATTTAGCGCGACAGGGCCATGTCCTGAATCGAGCAGGCCCTTAGCGGCGGCCAGAGTCGTCTCGTTCTCTATTTCGATTGTGGTTTGACAGGTTCCTGTGTGCGTCTCGGGGACAGCCTCCTCCGGCGGGTAGGATTTTGTCCCGCCCACCGAGCGCTCGACGAGATCGGCGATTGTGACGGTCCTTCCAGACGGAGCTCTGTAGTTGCCCTCCTCCGCTATCTGGAGAGCTTGCCGACCGTAGGCAGCAGCGAGATCCCGTGGAATTTGCGTCTTGAACACTTGCTAAGTTCTTCGCAAGAGAATGTGCCTGCGCAGACCAGCCGTCCGTTCAAAGTGCGGATGTAACGCTTGAAAGTTACCTGAACGGAAGACTTTGGAAAGAACTACAGCAGCACGATACGCTACCCGCGCTGGATTGCTCCGCTCATCGCGCCGCGTGAAGCTGTTGGTAGTTGCCTTCTGAATCGAAGAAGTAGACCGCCCGGCCGCTCGCGCGGGCCACCGGACCCTCATGGTAGTAACCCTGCTTTTTCAGGAACTCCACGGCGTCGTCGAAACTTTCCGGAGCTATCTCGAATGCCTGATGGGCAATGCCGTCTTCTTTAAGTGAGTTGCGTGTCAGAGGATGGGGTCGTTGAAAAAGAACCACGTCGGCATCACCGCACTTAAGACGTGATATACGGGCGCCGGCTTCGCCGATCCGGCCTGCGACCTTCATCCCCAGTATCTCTGTATAGAAGCGTTCCGCCCGTTCAAGATCATCAACAGGAATTCCAATATGATAGATACCGATGGCTCGAATCATCTTTTCCTCCTGTCCAGAACCAGTTGAGCAAGAATGTTATCGCGTCGCAGCGCCTTGTCAACTTTTGCCGAGCCGCAGGCCCTATGCCGGGATAAACCGGAGCGCCACGCCGTTGTTGCACCAGCGCTGGCGGGTTGGAGGCGGGCCGTCGTCGAACACGTGGCCGTGATGTCCGCCGCAGCGGACGCAATGGTATTCCGTGCGGGGAAGGATCAGCTTAAAGTCCTGTTTCGTGCCCAGATGTCCGGGAATGTGGGTGAAGAAGCTCGGCCAGCCCGTGCCGCTGTCAAACTTCATCTCGGACGTAAAAAGCGGCAACGCGCACCCGGCGCAGGCATACACGCCAGGCCGCTTTTCGTTGTTGAGGGGACTTGAAAAAGGCCGCTCCGTCCCTTCCTGCCGCAGCACGTAAAACTCTGCCTCGCCCAAGATCTGTTTCCAATCCGCGTTGGACTTCCGGAGCGGTTCGGTGGCAAAAGTCACCTTCGCGTCCCGCGCAAGCAGCGCCTTCCAGTTTTTGCGAATTCTGTCCAAAGACTTCTCGCCCGCAGCTTCTCCCGAGAAGCCAAAGCGTGAACGCCCTGTTAATATGAAGGCGAAAGGCGCGGCTGCAATGAGCCAAATGAACTGGCGCCGTTTCATGATCGGCCTCCTTGACGTAAAGCACAATGAGATTTTACTACGATCCGGACCATGCGCAAGTATTCTACATCCGGCCAAAAAACGGCCGTGGCGGAGCGTGGCACGATCAGAGCGCTGGTTATGGAAAGCGGGAAAGCAGTGGAAATTTGAAGTTGACTACAACTTCACTGAACTGTAGAAAACAAACCCTCTTGGGTTGGAGGGCGCCGGCCTCAGACGCGCCATGGTATTCAGAAACCGGATAAACTCGCCAACATCCAAGCGGCGCTGAAGAGCCAGCGAGTTCTTTCGGAGAAGTCGAAAGTCCTCTCGAATTGCGGCCGAGCCGGCCAACTTCCTCAGCTCCTGTTTTTCTTTCTCACTCAACATGTCCGAACCGCTTTCTTAATCTCTTCGCTTCCGCCTTGAGACCGAAAATGTCATAAAATTCCTCGATGCGATCCCAATCCAACCTGGTGCCGTACAGCTCCATAAGCCTTTCAATGTCGCCCATTTCTTGTGACTTTCTATCCGCATCGTTCACCATCGCCTGGATTTTTAGTCCGATGACATCTTCAGGATCAGCAACCCTCAAAGTCTGTGTTTCGCCAAACACGGGAAAGTTCTTTGCTCGCGCGAGCATGGCAAGCGACGGTTTCCTAAACGCATGGATGGAATCTACTGATCCCCACTGAATGTCTTGATGTCGATACTGGGAGACGTTTTCCGTATGCGCGCGACACGCTCATAGCCTAGAGCTGTGCCCCGTAGGCAAAAAAATAGCGACAAAAAAAGCGGGCTCCTTGTAAAAGGAACCCGCTTCCTGGCGCCAACGCGCCCTAAGGTCTTATTTATTTTTTAGAGCCCGCCCGTTAACGGCATCGGCGCTGTTCTTTCTATCGCGCGCCCGTGACTGCTTTCAGGTCTGACTCTTCAAAGGACCTGCTTTTTTTCGCTCAAGGCGATCTGTGCCTTCAGGCACTATAGTTAAGGTCCCGTGTCAGTATCCTGACGCAGAGCAGAAGGCGCTGACAACAGAAGAAACGCCGCCCGCCAACAGCGGGCAAAAATGGCACGGTGGAGTCATTTCCTTCACCTCTGAGCCTCCGGCCTTTTCGCGACACGGAGGCTTCAACTATTTTGAATTTATATAACCGGCGACAGAGGCTGTCAAGAAGTTTTTTTGCTTGTCGTTAACGTCCGCATCTTTGCACAGTTTTTTATCGCGCTAGACTTATGGAATAGAACCTTAAAAATGTTCAATGCCGCGGAATCAACGACTCATCAACAAAAACTGTTGGTAAGTTGTTGATAAGTCCGTCCCGCGTAGCGTGCGCGACTGGAAAAAATACTCATGGGAACGAATTGCACAGTTTATGGGCGCAATAAAATACGAAAAATCAGTGAATTACAAACAACTCGTTTTTGCACACGGTTAGGGTTAATACCCTAGGACCCAAGGGGGCAGGCCTGCCGGTCACAGACAGCCAAAAGCCCGCATTGTCTACGATAGCTTTTCCAGCCGAGATGGGGGTTTTGACTCCCGCTCCTTCTGCCAATATAAGTGAGGAGGAGCTCAGCGCGGGACTCGTTTGACGATTTCCTTTCATGCTGAGCGTCGAAGCATGAGCGGTCCATCTTCAGGAGAACAATCTGCGTAAGGAGTAGGGACTATGATCGAGCTTTATCACAACGACATGTCGGTTTGCGCGCAGAAAGTGCGCATCACGCTGGCGGAAAAGGAGCTCAAATGGAAAGGACACCATTTGAACCTCAGAGCGAGTGAGCAGCAAAAACCTGAATACCTCAAACTCAATCCCAATGCCGTCGTGCCGACGCTGGTCGACGACGGCGCGGTCATTATTGAATCCACAGTCATCAACGAGTACCTCGACGATAAATACCCTGAGGTGAGCTTGCGGCCCAAAGATCCTCATTCACGGGCGCGCATGCGCCTTTGGACGAAGCAACTCGATGAGGGGGTGCATGCCGCGACAAGTGTTTTGAGCACGAGCATCGCATTTCGTTATCAGAAGCTGGCGAGAGGAACAGAGGAACTGGAGAAATTCCACAGGCAAATGCCCGACCCGGTCAAGCGCGAGCGTAGTCAGGATACAATTACGAAAGGCGTGGAATCCATCTATTTCGCGGATGCGGTCAACCGTTTCGAGAAACTTCTCGCGGATATGGAGGCGGCGCTCTCGGAAAGCGCCTGGCTTGCAGGAGCAGAATTCTCGCTCGCCGATATCGGATATGCGCCTTACGTTACCCGGCTTGAACACCTGCAGCTTCACTTCCTCTGGGATAGGCGGCCTCACATTCGCTCATGGTACGAGAGAATCAAGGAGCGGCAGGGGTACAAGGATGGCATTAACGACTGGTTGAATCCGTCTTATCTCACTTTGATGAAAGAGAAAGGAAACGAAGCCCTTCCGCGCGTGAAGGAGATCGTTGGATCGGGATGATCGGCTTGTTTTACGCGACGGCGCGACAATTCGGTAGAGGGCACCGCTGCTGACTGCCAACCGCCCGCTCTTTCCTCGCCTTAAGTCCCTCTCTTATTCCCAAAAAGCTCTATATGGAGGCGCGGGCTGTAGCGAAAACCGCGGGCTTTGCAGGCTTCAACGATCCATGGCGCTCTCTCATGCAGCTCTTTTTTGGATTTTGCCTGAGCCATGATCAGGACCCGTTCCGGGTTGGCATCTTTAAGTTTTGTTAACACTTGCTCGATCTCATCGAAGTCCAGTTTCTCTTCCACGACAAACTTTAGTTGATATTCATAGCCGTCGATAAACCGTTGGATAACGGGGAAGTTGAGCCTTTGCCTTTCGTGCTTGCGGGCGAAAAGCCCTTTCTTTTTTTTCCAAGGGGTCGAATTTGAAAGTTTGGGACTCAGGGAGGCGAGATCACAAGCAACCGGTTTAAAAATCGTGGCCGCCGTCTCGATCGTGAGGTGATAGCTCTTCTGCTTCAGCCTCTCGGTCAATTCCACGATCCCAGGCGCAAGAAGCGGCTCGCCTCCGGTAACAACCGCATGCCCGCCCGGATACTTTTGTGTTTCCGCCACGATATGGTCCAAGGACCGTTCTTTTCCCTCTGGCCTCCACGAAGTATAAGGGGTGTCGCACCATACACAACGGAGATTGCAGCCTGAGGTGCGGATGAAGACCGAAGGCACCCCGGCAAGAATGCCCTCCCCTTGAATAGAATAAAAGATTTCGGCAATGCGCATGCGGTCGTTCGGCTCGCTTCCTGTGAGGTTTAGTGTGATCGGCAGGATGGCCGGTGTCAAGCTGCAAAAGGTGTTGCTCTCAGGGCTGTCCCGATATGCGTCTGCCGAGCGCGCCTCTTGCAAGCGCTGGCGAACCTTGACTGAGTTCAACCGTGTGATAGGAATACACGTTTGAGCTATGAGATCAGATAGAGCAGCACTACAGGAAGAGGAGCAGAAGCTGCGCCGGCTCAGGCGCATGATGGATATGACAGCAGCTTTGCTATGGCAGGCGGATCTTTCTCTGGAACAAGCGCAGAAGGTCGTTGCCGACGCAAAGGAGAAAGTCCTGGAGCTTTTCCCCGATAAAGGAGAGACCTTCGATCTGATTTACGGCTCCCGTTTTCGCCGCATTCTGGCGGAAAAATACCGCCTCCAATGATTTCCAGGAAACCTGTTCGTGACTCGGAGCAGCGCCAATGAGTGAGAATTGGATTCAGATCCGAGGCGCGAAACACAACAACCTCAAGAATTTCGATCTAAAGATTCCTCTCAATGCCCTGACGGTGGTCACCGGCGTCAGCGGCTCCGGCAAGTCAACCCTGGCCTTTGATGTTCTTTACGCCGAGGGGCAGCGGCGCTACGTAGAGAGC
>JACQUW010000196.1 GCA_016210115.1 Deltaproteobacteria bacterium
AACCTACAACCTGCTGATTACAAATCAGCTGCTCTGCCGTTGAGCTACGCCAGCTTTGGCCTGATTAACACGCCAAAGCAAAAGTTTCCCCTTTGCCCCGGTATGGCAACGGAAAGGTTTTCAGCAAGTTAGCGTTGGACCCGTTTTTATGGCAAATGATAGCTTTAAGACACTAATCGGCTCTGTAAACGCATATATAAAACACCTATGGTCATGAATGTCAACACTTCACCCTATCCGAGACCGACTCTGGTCCGGTTGGCCTCCTCTGTCTCAATAGCTCGTACAAAAAAACCGCGCCAGCAACACTCACGTTGAGAGAGCCGACTTTCCCTAACATAGGAATGGAGACAACAAAATCGCATTCGCGCAGGATTAAGGGTCGTATGCCTGCCCCTTCCCCGCCCAAAACGACAGCCACCCTTTCTGGATAGGCCCTGTCGTAGACGCTCTCTGCTGCGCCAGGAACAAGGCCAACCACCCAAAACCCGTTTTGCTTCAGTGCAGTGATTGCACCCCGAAGATTGGTGACTCGATGAATTCGCAAATAGTGAGCAGCCCCAGAGGAGGCTCTCACCACGGTTGAGGTCACTCCGACTGAACGGTCCTTCGGAATCACTACGTCACGAATTCCCGCTCCCTCAATGCTGCGCAACAACGCCCCCAAATTGCGCGGGTCCAAGACACAATCCAAGAGAACAATTGGTTCGCAACGCATCGATCGGGCAAGTTCCTGAATCAAATCCGGAAAAGAAGCATAGGCATAGGGAGCAACCTTGGCCACAATTCCTTGATGTTTGTCACTCTCGGCTTGCCGAGTTAATTCCCCAACCTCAACGAAACGAACCTTCAGACCTCGACGCGTTGCCTCAGCGTACACGGAGCGCAACGCCCCACGCACGTGACCTTTTGCCAATAGAAGCTCCGCGATCTCTTGAGGAGCTTCCCTGATCTTTTCCATTACGGCGTGGACGCCAAAGAGAACCAGCGGTCTTATCTCTTTATCCATCGCAGCAGGTCCTTCGGAAGTATTTTACAAACAAGCAGGCTCCAGATAACATACTCGGTTGAAGTGAAGCGAATTCTGACAGTTTATCTTGTTCGAGAAATTGTTGCGCCTCTTTTGCTCGGTCTGATCGCGTTCACCTTCGTTCTCCTGATCGGGCGTATTTTGAAGCTCGTAGAGTTGGTGGTTACCCGCGGCGTTCCTTTTCTCGAAATCATCAAACTCTTTGGCCTCATTATTCCGACGTTCCTGGAAATGACGGTCCCCATGGCTTTGCTTCTCGGAATTCTCCTGGGGCTTGGCAGGCTTTCCAGCGATCACGAAATCCTCGCGTTAAAGGCCACCGGCGTCAGCCCTCTTCAAATTCTTTGGCCGATTGCCGCTGTCGCGTTATGTATTTCATGCTTAACTCTGGCCTTGACGATGATCGTTCGCCCAGCCGCTAATCAAGCTCTAAAGAAAGAGATTTACAACATTGCAAAAAACCGAGTGGGAACAGCCCTAAAGGAGAAAGTCTTTAACGAAGATCTTCCCAATATATTAATTTACGCGGACGAGGTGATTCCGCCCGGAAATACTTCTCAAGGCGTTCTCATCGTAGACCGCCGCAATGCATCGAGAGAAACCGTGATTTTCGGCAGAGTGGCGCTATTCCTTTCCGACGAAGAGAATAATTCTCTTAGCCTGAAGCTGTTTGACGGTACTGTATATGAACGAGAAAAAAAACGGCCCGGTTTCAGCCAAACGCATTTCAATACGTATGATTTTAAGCTTGATTTTGACGAGGCCCTTGCCCCCGCTCAGAAAATTGAGCGGGGGCCCAAAGAGATGTCGCTACGTCGTCTCATCAAGGCCATTCGAACCAAGGAAGAACGGGGGCAGCAAGTCCTACCGGAGCTCATGGAACTTCAGCAACGCTTTTCATTCTCTGTTGCTCCTATGGTCTTCGCTTTGCTGGGAGTTTCTTTGGTCATGGTACCCACACGCTCTCGCGCGAGCCGTTCATGGGGACTTACCCTCTCGCTGTTTTGGCTGCTCGTGTATTATGCCTTGCTCACGCTCGGAAAGGCCCTGGGTGAAAGGCAGATCCTGCCCGTGGTGGTTGCCGTCTGGCTGCCCAATACCGTTGTGGCACTGGCTGCGGCATACCTTTTCAGAAAGGCAGTCCTGGAGTCCCCTCTCTTGGTTCAGATTAAGCTGGAGGAGGCCTCTTTGTATCTCAATCGGCGATTCGCCGAGTACAGGAGAAGGAATTCCTAAGTGATCCTAAGAGAACTCAGTCGGGTTGGATCCCTGCCTCTGGGCAGCATCCTAGACCGCTACCTCATACGCGGGTTTTTGAGAATCTATGTCATTAGTCTCCTGTGCACCGCGGTTCTATACCTCATCGTCGACTTTTTCGATCGGATCGACGTGATACTGAAGTCAGGAACGACGGTGTGGACCTGTATCCGGTACTTTCTTACCAAAATTCCTTTATTGGTCTCCCGAGTCTTTGGTTTTGCCGCCTTGTTTTCTACGCTTTTTTCCTTGGGCCTTTTATCCAGAAACCAGGAAATCACCGCCATCCGATCGAGCGGCCTTAGTATTCGTCGGATTTCACTTCCCCTAATCCTGCTGTCGCTCCTAACCTGCCTCTTCACCTTCTTTTGGAACGAGGCCCTGGTACCGATGTTCACACGCAAATCCCAAGTGATCTACAGAACCGAAATTCGCAAGAAGCAACCGCAGAGCCTGATCGGTACGAAAGGGATCTGGCTCCGTGGCGACGGCAGTTTTATCAGAGTCGATTATTTTGACGCCAAGAGAAACATTTTGGAAGGCGTCTCCATCTATCTTGTCAACCGAGATTTCCAGCTCACGGGACTCATCGATGTTTCCCAGGCCCAATGGAATGGCCAATCTTGGGAGGCCAAGAAGGGTACACACTGGCTCTTCAATCCGAACGGTCAATTGAGCCGGCGAGAGATCACGAATCATCTGCCGCTCTCGGAAACGCCCGAAGACTTTAGGCTTTACGCTCGCTCAGCCGAGGAGCTGAGTTTCTTTGATCTGCGCAAACAGATCATTGATCTGAAGGCGAAAGGAATCGATGCCACAGAATCCGAGGTCGATCTTCACGTCAAGTTGGCGCTTCCCTTTATGTCACCACTGCTGGTCTTCCTTGCCGTCCCTTTCGCGCTCCGATCAAGCCGCGGAGGGGGAATGGCCCTGGCTTTTGGCCTGACCCTAACGATCAGCTTTGGGTATTGGATGCTTATGGCCCTTAGCGTCTCTCTCGGGCACAGCGGAGCCCTACCGCCTGGAATCGCGGCATGGCTCCCTAATCTAACGTTGGGCCTGGTAGGACTTTTTTTCAACTTCTCAGAAGAATAAAACGAGCTACTACGGAATCAGGGCTGCTCCTCTCAAGCCTTCGATCTCCGGCCAACCATACATCAGATTCATGTTCTGCACGGCCTGACCCGCCGCTCCTTTGACCAGATTATCAATGGCGGTGATCACGATCAACCGATCCAGCGAAGCGTGCCACCTGAATCCTATGAGGCACTCATTGGATCCTCGAACGTCCTTCGTTTGGGGAAAAAATCCGGGAGAGAGAACGCGAACGAATGATGCCCGATCATAAAAATTGCGGTACAAGGCGGAAAGTTCGTCGTCGCCCAGAGATTTCTCGAGTTCCACATACATGGTAGACAAAATACCCCTATTCATGGGAACCAAATGAGGTACAAATAAGACCGAGATCGGCGCGCGTGAGACTTCGCCCAGTTCCTGCTCGATTTCAGGGGCGTGCCGGTGAACACCGACGTTATAGGCCTTGAAATTTTCATTGACTTCACTAAAAGACATCTCCACGGAGCTGCTTCTTCCTGCTCCTGTTGTGCCAGACTTCGCATCAATCAGCGCCAGCCCTCGAACCAGTCTCTCAGCGAATAGCGGAGCCAGCCCAAGGACGGCCGCCGTTGGATAGCAACCTGGATTGGCGACGAGCCTCGCCTTGGCAATTTGTCGATAATGGATCTCAGGTAGCCCATAAACGGCCTCGCGCAAGAGATGCGGGGCATTGTGCGAACGGTACCATTTAGCATAAATGTCGGGATCATGGAGACGGAAATCGGCGCTCAAATCGACGACCCGTTTGCCTCGTTCTATAAGAGCCGCGACAATATCGATCGAGGTCTCGTGCGGAAGAGCGGCAAAGGCAAAATCTATTCGAGGAACGATCTTTGCTATTTCAATCGGTTCCAACAGCAAATCGCATCGCTCGGCAAGCGAAGGGTAGACGTCGCCCACGCGCTTGCCCACAAACTGCTGCGAGCTGACGACAGTGATTCTGATCCGCGGGTGCCGCGTTAACAGTCGGAGCAGCTCAACTCCGGTATAGCCTGTCGCACCGAGAACTGCGACCCGAAGTTTGCCGCGCTTTCCACTAGACCGTGCTTGAGCCACGATCTCAACGTTTTGAGTATTGCGGCCGCTTGCGCGCCTTATGACGGCCGTATTTCTTGCGCTCTACTGCGCGAGGATCGCGCGTAACGAAACCGGCCCTTTTCAGAGGTGAACGAAAATCAGAGTTAACCTGCAAAAGTGCACGTGTGATTCCATGTCGGATGGCGCCGGCTTGGCCCGAAATGCCCCCTCCGCTCACGTTGACTTCGGTATCGAAATTACCAAGCGTGTGAGTCACTTGGAACGGTTGGAGGACGATCATGCGGGCTGTCTCCCTCCCGAAGTACGTTTCCAAAGGCCGTTCGTTGACCACAATCGCACCCTTGCCTTCTTTCAGATAGACACGGGCAACTGAGGTCTTGCGTCGCCCGGTCGCGTAAAAAAATTTTCCTGCCATGGCATGTCTCCTAAGCTCTTAAGAAGAGAGGGGTAAAGGTTCAGGTCGTTGAGCCGCGTGGGGATGATTGGGACCGGAATAGACCTTGAGCTTTGTAAACAGGTGCCTTCCGAGCCGATTTTTGGGCAACATTCCCTTAACTGCCGTTTGAATAAGAAACTCGGGTTTTGCCGCCAGCAGTTTTTCTGCGGTCGTCAGGCGCATGCCTCCCGGATATTCGCTGTGTCTATAATAAATCTTCTCTTCTCGCTTTCGTCCGGTTAACTTGATCCCTCGAGCGTTCACGACGATTACGAAATCCCCAGTATCCGCGTGAGGCAGAAAAATGGTTTTGTGCTTACCTCGCAAAATATTTGCAACTTGACTTGCCAGCCTGCCCAGGACTTTTCCCTGCGCATCAACGATATACCATCTGCGTTGGGCGCGGGCTTCTCGAGTACTGATCTGGTATGTTCCCATAAAACTTCTCGGTAATGAAATCTCCCCCAGAGATAATGGCGGGGCCGACGAGACTCGAACTCGCGACCTCC
>JACQUW010000187.1 GCA_016210115.1 Deltaproteobacteria bacterium
AATTGTCATCAGGCCTTAACCTATGACGCCGTTGGTCGGATTACGCAGACCCAGAGAATCATAGCCGGGGGAAGCTACACGAAACTGCAGACCTATGACGCCCTCGGAAGGATCACTTCCGAGACATTCCCAGACACGGAGACCGTGAACTACACGTACAATGAGGCGGGATGGCTGAGTTCCGTCCCTGGTTACAT
The DNA here is from genome assembly GCA_016210115.1 of Deltaproteobacteria bacterium. Taxonomy (GTDB): domain Bacteria; phylum Desulfobacterota; class Binatia; order UBA9968; family UBA9968; genus JACQUW01. Next base: position 198 of record JACQUW010000187.1, read on the forward strand.
AAACAGCATCAGCTATAATGCAAGGGGACAAAAGACAAGCCTCACCTATGCCAATAACGTTACCACCAATTGGACCTACCATAGCCAGAATTTTAGGGCACTGAGCCGTTCCACCGGAAGCCATCAGAATTTATCCTACGGCTATGACAATAACGGCAATATCACCTCGATAAGCGATACTCTGTTCACCGCAAGCCGGACCTTCGCCTATGACGCGCTAAACCGGCTCACTTCAGCCAGCGGAGGTTTTGGCCCTCCGGAAACCTACAGCTATGATGCCATCGGTAATTTCCAGAGCAAAGCCGGTGTTACCTATACCTACGGCGATCCGACCCATCCTTCCGCCGTCACCTACACCTCGAACGGGAAAACCTACACCTACGATGCCAACGGAAATATGCTCACCGGCGGGACCAGGACCTTCACCTGGGATGTAGAGAATCGCCTGGCTTCCGCTTCCAATGGCGGCAGCAGCGCCACCTTCTACTACGATTATACCGGCATGCGAGTGGAGAAAGTGAGCGGCAGTGGCACCACGATCTATCCCTTTGGTAACTATGAAGTTGCCGGCGGGCAGATCACAAAGTATCTAAGAATCGGTAACCAGATCTATGCGGCCAAGGCGGGTACTCAGAAGTTTTTCTACCACAATGATCATTTAGGCGGGATCAACGTTATCACGGATATCAACGGAACAAGAGTCCAGCTTGTCGAATATGATCCCTGGGGCAAGATTAGCAGGTCCGAAGGGAATGCCGATCCATCACACAGATTTACCGGCCAGGAACTCGACGTAGAAACCGGACTTTACTATTATGGCGCCAGGTATTACGACGCGGAACTCGGGCGGTTCGTTTCTCCGGATCCGATAATCCAGAATCCTGAGGATCCTCAGAACTATAACCGCTATGCTTATACTATCAACAATCCGGTCAAACACGTTGATCCAAGCGGTTATCAATTCGAAGGGCTACCGGGACAAGACTTCCTGCCGCCACCTGTTTTTCTTGACTTCAACCCTATTGGTAATCTTTTCCCTGGTTTCGGTATAACCAATTCGCCACCGTTACCGCGAGGTTCGAAAGCCCGGAAAGCGGCACTTGAAAAAATGCTAAGGGAGTTTGTACTAGAAGCGAAGAACCTCCCGAAGGAGATTCAGGACGCCTCTAAGGTCGTTTTTGGAGCGACTGCCGTGCTTTCCCAAAAGAGAAAATTTGGAAAAGACATAGAGTATACGGAGAACGTCCTGAATGCCATGGCCGGTGCAGCCGCGGTAATCCACAATCGCGTAACAAGCGGTGAGACACAATATGGCTGCAAAGTGGATAGTTGCAGTGTTGAGGACGTCATATTTGCGAAACGATACAATAAGGCAGGTAAAGCTGTGGGTAACCAGTTCGCTGAAATAAGGCAGCCCGAATTTAAATGGGCTGACAATTTGTTCGAAGCAGCGAGTGACGTCAAGCACCCTAAGATGCTTCGCTATATGACTGTGGGAGCTTCTTGGCTCTTCCCTGGGTTTATCCAACCATTCATGTTGTCTGTTGGGATAACCCAGGCGGTTTTTGATGGGACCATTCCTGACCCCACTGGTGGGGCTATTGCTTTTCATTCGTTAAATAGGGATGATCATCCTGGCAGTACACGGTGGAAACTAGTTGCGGAGTTTGACAGAATGAAATTCTTTAAGTGATGAATAGAAGACCAATGAAAGCAGTACTAGCGCTTATTATAATATACTTTTCTGGCCCATCTGCGCTTCTCGGTTCCCAAGCGGCTGCGCAACCGTGGGAAGTTGAGGCGATTAAAGCTGCTCTTATTCGTTATCTCTGCTTCGAGGTATATTGGCATGGGTCGACTGCCAAACAGGGCATTGCTCTACCGCTGAAGCTTAGAGTAGAAGAGAATCCCAAAGCAGGGCCAGAAGAAGGTAAAAAGTTCACGGCCTGGATTGAAGAACTAAAGATTTCTCGGGGAGATAGGATAGGATACTTTTTTACGGGCACTGTTAAGAATAACTCAGCAGAGGTAAACACTAAGAAAGGTTTTAATCTCGATGTAAGTCCGGCGCCTACGTATTTGCAGGCTAGGCGCCGGTTTGAAACAGGCCCCGCTATTAAAGAGATCCTGCTAATCCCAACCGACTGCACGCCACGGTACGACCCTCCTACACCGAAGAAGAAGCAGATGATTGAGTTGATAATGAAGACAATTAAAAACCATCTAAGCGGGCTTAGGCAGCTTGGGATTAACAATTATCCGCCGCAGGTCAGCCTTCTTATAGCGGACTTTAACGAAGACTATCCATATACTTTTGTGCTCATTGAGCGCCCTCACGAAATTTGGGAAGTGAGTCTAGAAGATCCCAATGGGGGGAAGTCGCAGACGTATCGGGCGGCGAGTAATCCGGATCTGGCCGAAGACAAGCAGATTATCGCAAAGATCAGAAAACACGCGATTAAGCGGAAAATTACATTAGAGCCTCCAATGCTGCAAAAATGATCCCAAAACTGGTACCAGCGTCCAAAAGACCTTTTATAATCCCCAAGAGCCTCCCAGACGGCCGCCGCTCCCCGCTCTCCCAAAAACCGAGGGTGGTCGGGTCAATCCCCTAGCCGCTTGGCCATAGCCCTCTGCAGGCAGCGTCAGGGGACGTTGTTGACTAGCTTGACAAACGTTATCGCGTGGCATAGTGGGAATCTCTGAGCAGCGCGCCATAATGGGATGATTTGGGGAAGGAGGGGAGAGAAGTGCCTAGGCAGGCAAGACTGGACGCACCGGGTACCCTACACCACGTGATCGTGCGCGGCATTGAGCGACGGCGCATCGTCGATGATGAGGTGGACCGAAAAAGATTCGTTGACAGAATCGGTGAGTTGGCCCTGGCCACCGATACCAAGATATACGCCTGGGCTTTAATGACCAACCATGCCCATTTGCTTATCGCCAGCGGTCCCAAGGGGATTGCTTCGTTCATGCGCAGATTACTGACCGGGTACGCGGTCATCTACAATCTGCGCCACCGTCGGCATGGCCATCTATTTCAGAACCGCTACAAATCCATTGTCTGTGATGCCGAGAGCTATTTCACGGAATTGGTCCGCTATATCCATTTAAATCCGCTTCGGGTCAAATTGGTTACGGATCTTGGGGAACTGGAGCGCTACCCGTACTGTGGCCATGGGGCGATAACGGGTAAGATAGGTTATCCGTGGCAGGACAGAGACTATGTTCTGGGGTGGTTTAGCGCCAGAGAGAAAGAGGCGGTCAAAGCCTACCGGGAGTTTGTCCGGGAGGGAGTCTCATTGGGGAGGAGACCCGAATTGGTAGGGGGAGGCTTGCGGTCATTGGGTGGCTGGTCAGAGGTGGTTTCTTTGCGGCGTGAGGGAAAAAAGGAATGGAGTGATGAGAGAATCTTGGGCAGTGGAGCCTTTGTGGAGCGGGTGCTAAAGGAGGCGGAGCGAAGCCCCAGGCAGCGCTACCGGGGGAGAGAGCTGCAGAAGAGAGTGCAGAGACTTTTTGCGGCTACAAGCCGGAAGCACAAGGTGACAGTCCAGGAGTTGCGCTCCGGGAGCCGGCGTGGGAGGACGGCTCAGGCGCGGGCTGATCTCATCCGAAATTTGGTGAAACGTCACGGGTTGCCGCTGGCCGAGATTGCGCGTCAGGTAGGGATATCGACTTCGGGGGTCTCCCGAGTCCTCAACAGAGCGCAGACTTTGTCAATCTAGTCAACAACGTCCCTGATCGTTCCATCCGTCGACACATCTTTCACCTACAATATTCTCGGGCGAGTAACCCAGACGCACCAACTGGACTTACAATGAGCAGAGCTTCAGGGTAGCCACCCGCAACACGGGGGCTCATCAGAATCTCACCTACGGCTACGATCCCGTCGGCAACGTCACCTCCATCACCAGAGTGGAAAAATCCGGTCCGTTAGGGACTACTCTTTATCCTTTCAACGGCTATGAAATCGATCCTGTCGGCACGATTTTCAAGTACATCAAGATCGGCATCGAGACGTTTGCCTTGAAAAAAGGCAGCCAGAAGTTTTTCTACCACAACGATCATTTGGGCGGGGTTAATGTCATTACGAGAATGGACGGGACCAGGGCGCAGCTTAACGAGTACGATCCGTGGGGGCAGGTCTCCTACTCCGAAGGCAGCATCGATCCCACTCATCGCTTTACCGGAAAGGAGCTTGATCCGGAGAGTGGCCTCTACTACTATGGCGGCAGGTATTATGACCCAGAGCTTGGAAGATTCATCTCTCCTGACCCGTTTGTCCCACAGCCAAGCGATCCCCAGAGCCTTAACCGGTACAGCTATGTTCTTAACAATCCCCAAACTTTCATCGATCCTACCGGGTATTCGTTTTGGAAGGCGATTGGGAAATTTTTCAAGAAAATCGTCGGTTACATTGTTGGCGCAATTGTCACGGCAGCTACTGGCAATCCGTTTCTTGGAGGTCTTATCGGAGGCGCTGTGCAGGCCGCCGTCAATAAGCAGAATATCCTCGTAGGTGCTCTTGTGGGTGCTTTCACAAGTGGTGTGCTGGGAACAAGTCTGGGTGGTCAGGAGGGCGATTCAACCGGGTTGCTATGGGGAACCTTTGCCGGGGTCAGCGCAGCCGACTTGGCCTCGAACGCGGCGGGAAATTCTAGCGCGGGGGGCGGTGTTTCAAACTGCAATTGTGGTGTTTCGTCCCAGTCAAGCTTTCTTGCTGCCACACCCGGGCTAAGAGTATGTATCGGAATCGCCGTGTTCTCGGCAGTAGGACCGGGTCAAGCAACTGGGGAAGGAGCTCTTGCACGTTTCGGGATCCCGGGCCACCAGCCTGGGACTGTAGCCATCAACCCACGGGCTTTTGGTCTCCCTTTTCCAGAAACGTCTCCTGGACAACAGTTGACCGGCGCGCAAAGGGCCGAGCGCGAGCAAGCTCAAAGTACAATAGCCCTGGCCGTCAATCAGATCCAGATGTTTGCTCGCGGCTTGCGACTACACGGCGGCCCGGCTTCACCGTACACTGTTTCGGATTTTGGCAATGTGCACATAAGGAATAGCCCATTTACTCGATTCGACATCTACGGATTTCCGAGCCAGCAAGCCGCCGTTCGGTTTGGGAGACAGGCTGCGGAGGTAATGATTATCATACCAACATTTTTAAGTTGTCCTCCAGAGACTCAGGAGCGATAGATGCTTCTTCTTGGTTTGTGTTTACTTGTTGCGACACTCATGTTCAGTATGCCCGTCTTTGGACAGGGCGGAGCCCCACTTAAGTTGGGCGAATGGTCGAAGGAAGCCAACTCTCTTTTGGTATACGCGCCTGAACCTCGGAAGATTCAATTCACTGCTCCAGACAAAAAGACGGTTGCTGTGATTGATGGCACAAACCTATTTGTGGTGAGGGGCGGTAACAAACTTTCAGGAATCGAGGATGAAGGCTTCTTAGATCCGGCGGAGCTTGGTTGGGCCTCCGATTCGAAGGGCTTCTTTGTCACCTGGAGCGATGGCGGAAGCGTCGGATGGTGGCAGACTTTTGTATACTTGGTCGAGAAGGAAAGGGTTCGGAGAATCAACGTCACAAAGGAAGTGGAGCGAGAATTTAAGAAGCATTATAAATGCACGGACTCTGAAGATCCGAATATTGGAGCCATAAAGTGGCTCAAGGGATCTCGAAATTTGCTTGTCGTAGCCGAAGTGCCCCCACATTCGACTTGCCCTCAAATGGGTTTGTTCATGGGCTACATCGTTTCGGTCCCAAGTGGAAAAATTCTCGAGCAGTTTAGCCAACAAAGGTTGAAGTCTGTTTGGGGACGGTACTTGGGAGCACGACTTAATCCGAAAGCCAAATAACCTATTCAGGGGCTATGCTTGCCAGGTGACCCTCCTGAGCGGATGCTGACCCGTTTGTCCCGCAGCCAAGTGACCCGCAGAGTCTCAACCGTTACAGCTATGTGCTCAATAATCCGCAGAGCTACATCGATCCGAGTGGGTATTCCTTCTGGTCATTCTTCAAGAAACTGTTTAAGTGGATCGGCAATGTCTTCAAAACGATATTCAGGGCAGCGTCAGGGGACGTTGTTGACTAGCTTGACAAACGTTATCGCGTGGCATAGTGGGAATCTCTGAGCAGCGCGCCATAATGGGATGATTTGGGGAAGGAGGGGAGAGAAGTGCCTA
>JACQUW010000024.1 GCA_016210115.1 Deltaproteobacteria bacterium
ATTGCGCGGGCTCGGAGAGCGGGCGGCGGCTTTCATGGTCAAGGGTGATCCTTCCAGGTCATGGTCATTCCCGCGAAAGAGGAATCCAGGGTCGGCTCTGGGTTTCCGCCTGCGCGGTAACGACGAGGGGGAAATGCATCCGGAGATGCAACCTTCTTTTAATAGCCGTCGCGGCTGGATGGGGTGCGCAATTTCAGATTGACGTAAGAGCCGGTTATCGGGTACTCTTCGCTCCGAAGCACCGACGACAAGTTAAGCCCTAATGAGGTAGTTATGAAGAACCATTTTCTAGTAGAATCCATAGCCGCATTTTGTTTGATCATCGCCGTCTCGGCGAGTTGGTTGGGGACGCAAGCCCATGCGCAGGGCGAGCCGTTCTTCAAAGGCAAAACGATCCGGATCGTCGTCGGGTCCACGGCGGGAAATTTTTACGATCACTGGGCGCGTCTTGTAGCGCGCCACTGGGGAAGACACATTCCGGGAAATCCGGATATTATCGTACAAAACATGCCTGGGGCAGGCTCGTTGGTGGCCGCAAATTACGTTTACAACGTGGCTAAGCCGGACGGGCTGACCGTGGTGACGCCGAACAATAGCATCTACCTCGAACAGCTCGTAGGCCGCAAAGAAGTGCAGTTTGATCTCCGCAAGTTTCACTGGATCGGCTCGGCGTCCCGGGACTCGATTATTTTCTACATGCGCGCGGATGCCCCTTACCGGTCCGTTTCAGATTTCATAAAGACTCAGCAGCCGCCTCGATGCGGTGGCTCCGGCACAACGAGCTCGGATTACATTGTGGCAAAAATTTTAGAACTGGCGCTGGGGGCAAAAATCACCACGGTTCTCGGCTACCCGGGAGGCGCCGAGGCCGATACGGCCGTGGAGAGGGGAGAGATCGTTTGCCGCGCGCATACCTTATCGGCGCACTTCGGACGCGAGCCGTTCAACAGTTGGCATAAGAAAGGTTTTGATCGCCACCTGCTTCAGACCGGGCGCAAGAGAGATGCGCGGGCCGCCGAGGCGCCTACTATTTACGAGGTATTGGAAGAGCATAAGGTTCCGACCCTCAGCCGGCGTGTCGTTCAAGCGATGCTCTCCGGAGGAGAGTTCGGCCGTCCAATGATGACGACTCCCGGCACTCCCGCAGAACGGATCAGACTCTTACGAGAAGCTTACCTGAAGGCGCTGGCTGATCCTGAGCTGTTGGCCGATGCGAAGAAAGGACGGATGGAGGTAGATCCTGCGCCTGGCGAGGAAATGGAAGCTCTAGCGAAGGAGGTCTTGGATCAGCCTCCCGAGGTGATCCAACATGTAAAAAAGATCCTGGGGAATTAGGATTTTCATTGCAATCAAAAAATTCGTGGTAAAAATACTGGCGCGATTCATCGCGCCCGCAAGACAATGGCCACAAAGACACCAAGAGAGTTTTTAGTAACATCAGAATTGGAGGTGCGCTATGATAGATCGATCGCGCGGCTTACTAACCAAGCCCGGTCTCTATTGTCTTCTTGTGATCAGTTTTGTTTTCGTATCTATACCCACGGAACTGATCCGCGCTGCTGCTTCACCGGAGAAAACGGAGGGGTTCGCCCAGGAAAAGACAGTCCAGGGAATCCGCTACATCACCGGCGGAGTCAGTCTGGAGGAGAGAAAGTCGATGGCGGCGCGGGCGCGCGGGTACAATTTGCGGCTGACGTTTACAGGAAAGGCCGGCCGTTATCTTGGGGACGTGAAGCTTCTCATTCAGGACGAAACCGGCAAAGAGATCCTCAATACGAATGCAGACGGACCGTGGTTCTACATAGACTTGCCTCCAGGAAAATACACGACCAAAGCCAGCTTCAAAGGAGAGACAAAGGAGATTAAGAACCTCCTTCTAACGAAAGGCAAGAGCCTGCAAAAGTCTTTTCAGTGGCAGGTGGAGTAGATCTCAGCCGCCCGGAGACAGATATGATCGAGGAGCAGGCCAAATAGCTCCTCGCTAGCGCATTTTCGCCACAAGCCGCCAATCACCGCGAACGGGGCTGGAAAGATTCACCGCACGATTTCGAGCGCGCCATCTCCAGGCACAAGAAGCTTGCCCGTCCATTCCATGGGTGCCTGCGCCGCTTCAACAAAGCACTTCCCCATCATCTCCACTCCCGGCAAGCGCCGGCGCGCCTCTTCAGGAGCTTCCTCTGTGGCGACAGCCTTCCCCGGCGTTAGCGCGAGAACGCATACATTCCACTCACGCTCCTCTTCCGCGAGGTACCGAGTCAAAGCAAGCACTGCTTCCTTTGAAACGACATAGGCGCAGGAACCGATGCTTTTGACGTTAGCGCCGCCGTAAAGATTGATGATATGGCCGGATCTCCGCGCTTCCATGCGAGGTAACGCGTGCCTGATGCAGTAAAACGGTCCTCCGAGATTCGTCTCGATCACCCGATTCCAAAATTCGGCCTGCATATCCCGAATACGCGGCCATCGCGGAGCTCCCATGGCAAAATGGGTAACGACGGCGGCGTTGTTGATCAACACGTCGATCCGGCCGAATTGATCCATGACCCGATCGATCATCGCGCGCACCTCCTCCTCACTCCGGACGTCTGTCCTCGACGCCAGAACCTCCACACCTGTTGCTCGCAGCTCATCCGAGAGCTGGCTCAAGCGCGCTGAGTCCAGGCCGACGATAACAACTCTCACGCCTTCGCAGGCCAGACTCTTTGCCGCGTACCGGCCGATCCCCTTCGTCGCTCCGGTAACGATAACGACCTTCCCCTGCAAGCTCATCAATGCCCTCAGGCCCTCTGATTGGCCGCAAACCCGAGCCGGTACCCCTCCCGGGAAGTCGTGCGCTCCGCGTATTCTTGCAGCGTCGCAGAAAGCGGCACCTCCAACCGCTGCGCCCAACTGAGGCACGTCGTCAGCAGAATATCGGCGCCCGTGAAGCTGCCTCCGAGGAGAAACGGACCTTTTGACCCGAGCAGTTGATCCGCCACGCGAACCTGCTTATCGAACCCCTCACGAGCCGCCCGGACAGCATCAGCCGCTTCTCCGTAGATTCGTGCAAGCTGCGTGTGCTTTCGGATCACGTAAAGGGTATGGGCATCGAGCTCCATCATTGTGAAGAAACACCACTCGAAATATTTGGCGCGCTCCGGAGAACCGGCGGGCGGAATCAAGCCTGCCGGCTGGCCGTAAGTCTCGGCCAGGTAGGTGACGATGGCGGCGCTTTCGGCCAGAGTTAAATCACCGTCTTGCAATAACGGAATTTTCTGCCTGGGGTTCAGCCCCGTAAATTCCGCTGTTTGCGTCTCACCCGTGCGCGACCCGATTGGCCGCATCTCATATGCAATTCCAAGCTCGTGAAGCATCCAGTGCGCCCGCAGAGTGCGCGCCGTCCCGGCCCCCCACAAGATACGACGTGACGTTTCGTTTTTTTCCGTCATGGGAAATCCTCCTTTTCGCGACTTTTTCGCGCGGTCAATTCTTATCAGATTAGTTTTCCGGCCGCGAGGCATAAGCTGTGCTTTTTATTTTTTCGCCTATTCGTTCTGTTGTCGTCTGCAGTATCTCCGTAACGCGTCCGTGCTGAGCGCCCCGAAGGACGAATACCATTTTTCAGTAGCCTGCCGGCGCCCCGGAGCTTGACACGACCTTCCGATCCAAATAACGTAACGCCCCGATCCCGGCTGTTTCGCGATGGGTAGTTTTGATGATGAATTCTGACCGAGCGCCGCCGCTGTCCGGTTACCGCGTGTTGGACCTGGCGGGACCCTTGGCGTCCCATTGCGTGAAGCTCCTTGCTGACATGGGGGCGGATGTCGTGAAGGTAGAGCCGCCCGGCGGTGATGAAGCGCGCCGGATTCCACCGTTCAAAAACGACCTGCCGCACCCCGAGAAGAGCCTTTATTTTCTCCACTACAATACCAACAAGCGCGGCATCACTTTGAATCTCTCTTCGCCTGACGGCCGGGCGATTTTTTTGCAGCTTGCCCGATCCGCCGATGTCGTGGTCGAAACGCTTCCTCCCGGGCGGATGGACGAGTTAGGGCTGGGTTACAGCGTACTTCGCGGCGATAAGCCGGGTCTGGTGATGGCATCGATTACCCCATTTGGACAGACGGGTCCGTGGCGCGATTACAAAGCCACGGACATCGCTGGACTGGCGCTCAGCAATCTCATGATCCTTGCGGGAGAACCCGGCGAGCCTCCGTTGCAGGCTCCGGGCGAGCTCGCGTACGGGATGGCCTCGACTTACGGCGCTCTGGGCATCGCGATTGCGCTTTATCACCGAATGGAGACCGGCGAAGGCCAGCATATCGACGTCTCCATGCACGAGTGCGCGGCGCACATCGCGGGATACTTCATCCCGCACTATAGCTCCACGGGCGCGAAGCCGAGCCGCGCGTCGCGCAAAGGGGAGGAAACAGATCTTTACGATCCGTATCCTACAAAGAACGGCTACGTGCGAATATTTATCATCCCCGCAGAGCAGTGGCGCCGCCTCGTGGACTGGATGGGCCGGCCCGAGCCGATTGCCGATGCGGCATTTGAGAAAATGGAATACCGCCGGCAGCACCCGGAACCTGTTCACAAGGCCGTCTCGGAATTCTGCATGCGCCACACCAAAGAGGAGCTTTACGATGAGGGACAGCGGCGGCGCATCAGCGTGACTCCGATCAACACGGTCAAAGAGTTTATCGAGAGCCCTCACACCAAGGCACGGCAGATTTTCATTCCTATGGAGCATCCGGCAGTTGGCAAATACCTCCATTACGGGCCGGTTCCAAAGCTGAGCCAAACGCCGGGTCGAATAACCAGAACGGCACCGCTTATAGGCGAACATAATGAAGAGATCTACTGCGGCGAGCTTGGCCTTTCCAAAGAGGATCTGCTCGGATTAAATGCCGCCGGTGTGATCTAGACGGCATCCGCAAAACTCCTCCAGAGTTTTTTGCCGAAGCACCTCGCCGGAGCGGCCTCAGGGAACGGGAGAACTGACGATGTCAAAGCTTCCATTGGAAGGGATCCAGGTCCTGGAACTAACCACCGGAGCGGCCGGTCCTACGGTAGCGCGAGTGCTGTGCGAGTTTGGGGCTGAAGTTATCCGGGCAGAAACTCGTCTCCGCGGAGACGGTCACAGGGGCGAAGACCCAAAGAAATGGAACAAAAAGCCGGACTTCGTGAAGCTTCACAGAGGAAAGAAATCATTCACGGTGAACATGAAAACGGAGAAAGGCCGCGAGTTGGTCAAGGAGCTGGCCAAAAAGTGCGACGTGCTGGTAGAAAACTACGCCCTGGGCGTTCTGGAAAAGTGGGGTTTGGATTACCCGCAGCTCAAAGAATTGAATCCGTCCTGCATTCTCATCCGCGTCAAGGGACTGGGCTGTACGGGTCCGCATGCTGCGGATTTGACCTGGGGCCCGAACGTGGGGAACGTCATGGGGAGCACCTACCTATGGAACTATCCTGGAGCCTCCACGGCGACGGCGGAGCCAAGAAGCCAGCATCCCGATTTCATGGGCGGAGTTACAGGCGCCTTTGCCGTCGTGCTCGCCCTGATCGATCGTAAAAAGACCGGCCGCGCGCAATGGATCGATAACGCGCAGCTCGAAGTCGGTGCCTCTCTGCTGGGGCCTAAATACCTGGACTTTTTCGTCAATGGCCGTGATCCTCGACCTCAGGGGAACCGGAGCCTGGTGGCAGCGCCTTACGGCGCTTACAGGTGCAAGGGCGAGGACCGCTGGTGCGCCATTGCCGTCTACACCCAAGATGAATGGGAGCGCTTTTCCGGTTTACTCGAGACTTCGGGTCTAGACCGCAACGGCAAATTTGCGACGCAGCTCGAGCGCGTGCGCGAAACCGAACAGCTAAACCGCTGGGTTGAGCAGTGGACCAGCCGGCGCGACGCTTACGAGGTAATGGAGCAGTTGCAAGCGATCGGCGTCTGCGCGGCTGTGGTTCAGGATGTGGAAGACCAATTCAAGCGCGACCCCCAGTATGCCGCGCGAGGCTTCCTCGTGAAGATCAAGGAGCCGGAAGCGGGAGAAGTCGCGACCGAGGGTATTCCCGTCCGGCTGTCCGAAACCCCAGGAAGGATACGGGGGCCCGCCCCCCTCATGGGCGAGCACACAAACGAGATAGCCCGCCAGGTGCTTGGACTCAGCGAAGAGCAGATCAAAGCTTTGGAAGAAGAAGGCGTGTTGACTTAAAAGCTAAGCGCATGGCGCTAGAAGAGGGAGATCAAATTATGGCCGAGCTTGTCATTTACGAAAAACGAGAACCTCACACAGCGATCATTCAGCTCAATCGCCCGGAGAAAAAAAACGCGATCAGCCGAGATCTCTACTGGGCCCTGGAAGAGTCGTGGCAAAAAGCGAAGCAAGATGACGACGTTTGGACGATCATCCTTACCGGCTCCGGTGATTCGTTCTGCGCCGGGGGCGATCTTAAAGAGAACCTCGCATCCGCGCGCGGCGAAATGGAAGGTCCGCGCTCGGGACCTCGCCAATACGCGAATCTTCGCGCGCTCGACCTTAATAAACCGATCATCGCCGCGATCAACGGCTATGCGGTGGGCGGGGGCTTCAGTCTAGCGCTGGCCTGTGACATTCGTTATTGCGTTCCCGCGGCGAAGTTCGGTTGTTCGGAGGTGCGTTGGTCGCATATGGCCGCCTGGCCGTCATATGTCTGCACTCTGCCCCTGGGCTGGGCTTTCTGGTTCGCGTTCACGGGCCAGACCGTCGATTCCGAGACGGCTTTCCGCCTCGGCCTGTTACAGAAAATCTGCGAACCGGATAAGCTGATCGACGACTGTCTGGAGTTATGCGCAATCATCAATCGGAACGGAAAATTAATCTCCGCCCATACGAAGGAGTACATTTACAAGCTGTTGTACGAGATCCAGGGATGGGAGGAAGGATTCAAACTCCACAGGGAATACTATCAGCACCTGCGGCAAAGTAAGGACTACGACGAAGGATCTGCTGCCTTCAGCGAGAAACGAAAGCCGGAATTTAGCGCCACCTATTACGATAAGAACAACAAGCCGCCAGGGGTGTCATAACCGGGCGGTGTGTTCCCTCGGCCTAGCATCGCTGTTAGGCGAATCGTCGACGCTTTATGAGTTTAACGGTCCACACCTGGGACAACTTTTCGGATGACAGGCGCAGCAATAGGTTTTGCCACACCCGAGGCAAGGGCCAAAGCATTGCCGGCATAGGATATGGAGTCGGTCGTCGCAAACGTAGTGGCCTTTCCTCGGGTAGAAACAGGCTTCACAAGGAAGAGGATCGAGAGATTTCAACAAGGGATTGTAAGTGAGAGGAAATCGCCTCGCCTCCTTTCGTCTCCTCACTAAAAGCCAAAAAACCGGGCTGGTCACTTCAACGCGAATAAATGAGATGGGTTCAATTCGCAGATCGACGCTGAATTTCCCGATCAGGTCTTGAATTTTGCCTTCCAGCTCCCTCTCGATCGCCTCGATCCTGCCTAGAGTTTTTTCCTTCTCCTCGGCGGCGCTCACCTTTTTTTGCAGCGATTGGCGGTGCTCGTGAATGAGAGTCTGGTAATAGTCGTGAACCCTTTGGATATCTCGGTTCATCCTGCGCTCCAGGCTTTGCAGAAACTCCCGTAGCATCTCCTTGACGATCTCCGTCTGAGCGCGCCACAACGTTTTCAAAACCCTCTCGTCGCTTTCTCGCTCGGCCTCTCCCGGAGGTTCCGCGAAGCAACGGGTGACGAGGTCAAGAATGTCGGGCGTTGTTTTCTGCACCGAGAGGTTCAGCTCGTTTATCAGGCAGGAAAGAATGCCTTCTTGCCGATCATCTGAGAGGGCCAAATATTTGCAATAGCCTAAGAGATAAGAGAGGAGCTTCTCTTCCTTCCGCTCCACACGAAAAACGGCATTGTGGAAGACCACCTTTTTGTCCAGATGCTCTTCAAGTTTCTCGATCCTCACAAGTGGCGGCGTGAATCCCACCGTGGAGAATTTTCCCCGGTCGCCTATGAGCCTGGCCATTTTCTTGAGGATCTCTGAATTATAAGAGACAGAAAGCCCTTCGCCGCTGTTCCCTGAAAAAGAGAGGTTGGCATGTTCCGGGATCTCCAATAGCCTGGCCACCTCAGCGGGAAGAAGCACCTCTAGACCGTCCGGGCTTGGCTCCACAACACCGCCGCTCTCAGCGAGCAGATGCCTGGTAAAATCAGGAAGTGACGATCTCAAACCTCGTAATCCTCGCCAAAAATTTCTCTGTCCAACTCTTTGGACTTAAGGTAAGTGGACTTGGCCTTTACCAGATCCTCTCCGAGCGCTTCAAAGCGAAAGCGCGCCTCCTCCTGGTTCTGGCTGCGGACCCATATCTCCGTGACGATGTCCTCAAATTCTCGCTCTTCTCCCAAATAACCCAGCAGCGGCTCAATTTCACCGATGACCATCTCAAACATGTTGATTTTGTTTTCCAGGATCTGGAGGATATGATCTTCAATCGTGTCGCGGACCGAGAGATTAAAGATGAACACATCTCTGGTCTGACCGATCCGATGCAACCTCCCTATACGCTGCTCGATCCTCATAGGGTTCCAGGGGAGATCAAAATTAACCAACGTATTGCAAAACTGCAGGTTCCTGCCTTCGCCGCCTGATTCGGTCGAAAGGAGGATCGGCAGATCCTCGCGGAACTGGCGGATCGCCTCCTCCTTTTCTCGAGCAGGAAGGTCGCCCCTAAATTCAGCGAACCGCAGGCCGTGACGCTTCAGCAGAGAAGCGATGGCATCCAGGCTCTTCAGGTACTGGGTAAAAACGACTTTCTTATCCTCCGGGTTTTTGAGGAGAATTTCGAGCAGCGCTTTTTCCCTGGCTGTCTCTCCAACGCGTTCTGCGAGATCAGTCAGGCGGTCCACGGTCTGCGACCGCCCGGCCTGCCGCCGCAATAGAGTCGCCCTCAAAGCGGAAGGGCTGCTCCCTGCTTCCCTCAATAGAAGCTGCAAGAAAGGCGCTGGAAGCGAATCGGATTGCGCGCGGACGAAATCGGTGATGCCGTTGTAAAGTTCGCGCTCAACGGCATTTGCTTCCAGCCTCCGCGTCACGGCAAACCGTCTGGGCAACTTCAGATCGATAACGCTCCTGGTATTGCGGATCATGACGTCCCGCAGCAACTCCCGCAGTTTATCCTTATTGGCAGGCTTTCTTGCGTCGCCCCGTTGCACGTACTCCTGTCTGAACAACCGCTCGGTTTTAAACTGCCCGGGCTTTAGCAGCGTGATCAGGTTGAAAAGCTCGATCAGATGGTTCTGGACGGGCGTCGCAGTGAGAAGAAAGATAAAGCGCTTTTTGATTTCATTGACGAGCTTCCAGTTGAGGGTGTTCCTGTTTCTCAGGTGATGGGCCTCATCGACAACCACGAGATCATAAAAATTGCCCGCCACATGGGAGAAATGTTTGCTGCTCTTCGCCGTGTGGATTGAGGCGACGATAAAGGGATGCCGCCAAAAGCGGTCCGGATCGGCGCTGAAGAGCGAGTCATCGGTCGTAATGAACGCGATGTCGAATTTCTCGGCCATTTCCTCTTGCCATTGGGAAACAAGAGGCGCGGGGGTCAGGATGAGAATGTTCTTGACCATGCCCCGCAAGAGATATTCTTTCATCAGAATTCCCGCTTCGATGGTCTTCCCCAGCCCTACTTCGTCGCACAAAAGAACCCGTCCATGGAAATATTTCAGCGTCTTCTTGGCGCTTTCGATTTGGTACCAGTAGCGCTCAACTCCCTTGATCTCGTTCAGGCAGAGAAGATCATCAAAGGCGCTTTGAATGTCGAGATAAGCGTATTCAACCCGCAGTTGAGATTCCTCTAACATCCCTCCGTTTTGCACCATTGCGCTCATCGCCTGAAAGTCCGGCGGGGCGCAGCGCACGGCGACCCGATAGAGAGGCGCGGCGGGGATGGCTGGCGTAACAGACGTGGCATGGGGTTCAGCCTTCTCGGGCTGAGGCTCTTTTTTCCGCTGAGCCACCTTTGTCCGTTTTGGCGCCTTCGGACTTAGGGGGATTCTTCTCTCGTTCGCCGGTGGTAGGAGCTTATCTCCAGAGGAAACCCGCATGACCCATCGATTGTGTTCCTGGAGTCGAATTAGGTACCGGGCCCGATCAAGAACTGTTTTCGCTTCTTGAGGGGAGTCCATGAGAAACCGCTGCCGTTTTTGAAGCTTAGTGGCGATCGCAAGATTCTCCTTGGCCTTTGCCAAGTTTCCGCTTACCACCTCAATCTCACTGAGAAGGGCATAATCCCGCCAGCAGGAGGCGAGCTTGATCCGGCGCATGAGCCATGGTTTGGCTAGTTTTGGATCCTCCATCGGACCCATGGTCAAAGCCACAATTTCTTCCAAAAGCTCCATATCGTCGGGAAACTGATTCACGAGCCTTTCGAGACAACGGTAGGCTTTCTCGTGCTCATTTCTTTTGCGGAACTTTTGGTAGTTTCTGAAACTTTCCTCGGGGTCTTTGTAATACGGATCCACGACGATCTTTTTATCTTGAGGCTGCGTGCTTTGTCAATTTTTTTAGTTCAAGTCGCTGCTCCCGGATGCGCGACTGGCCGCTAACCGGCTCAACAGCAGAAATGCGCGCCGGCGTCTCTGGATCATCCGTGACAAGACTGCGGTGGGTTCACAAAGAGCGAGAAAGGGATGCGGGCTTCCCTTCAACTAAGAGACTGTGTCGCAAGTCCATTCCTGGTTCGACAGGGTCACCACGAACGGACAACGACATGCGGAAATTCAGGCACTTACCCGTTCGTCCTGTAGCTTGTTGAAGGGCGAACACAGGCATTTCGCAAAAAACTCAAACGTCCTGGGCCAGGAAGCATCCGCCGCGGAGCCGCGGTATTTAGGGTTCGCTACCATCGACCTTAACCGTGTTCCAGGAACCAGCCATAACTCACCTTCTCGAGACCTTCCATCCCTCAGAGCTTCTCGTTATCTCCACGAAATCGTGTGGTACTCCTGCTGATACTCGTTGTAGCGATCGGCGATTCTCGGGTTTACGTAAAAGGTCTTGAGCCTGCTCACATTTAGTCGGGGACTCAGGATAGGAACATCCTTGCGCACGGTGACGCGGTGACTCTTGGCCAGAAGCGCTTGCCCTTCCCTCGACAGCACGTACTCCAAGAAAAGGTGAGCGGCATTTGGGTGAGGAGCCCGGGCGGAGACGGAGATCACACTGGGCGAGGTGACAATCGGATCTGTCGTCTCGACCCAGTCCACCGGAGCCCCTCTTGCCTTCATCTCCTCTATTCGAGAGCCATAGGCGAGGCTCAAAGGGAACTCACCCGCGCTCATCAACTCCGCGATCAGGCTATGACCCCTTCGGACAGACGGCTTTTGTGCCGCGAGACCCTTGATCAGCTTTTGGGCTTTCTCCTTACCCCAATAATTCGCAAGAGCTGCGTACCACTCGGTCTCCTCCGCGTCCAAGCCGAGCTGAGCGCTCCACCTGCGCTCGAGCAGCTCCCACCAGTCTTTCGGAGCTTGCTTGGGGGCGATGATTTTCGTGTTATAGGCCAGGACAAACTGCCGGACGTAAATAGCCGTCCAGTAGCCCTCCTCGTCTTTGAGACCGTCCGGAATGGCTTCACGCGCCAGCGCCCGATAAGGCGCGAAAAGCCGCTGGCTCAAAAGCGCTCCAGAGTCGATCACATTAACACTCACCACGTCGAACACATGGCGCCCCGCCTTGGCCTCAGTAAGGATTTTCGTCCGCATCTTATCCGCGCCAAGACGAAACTGCTCGGTCTGAATAGCAGGATACTTGTGTTGAAAGCCATCCAACAATGCCCGGGTCTCAGGCGCGCTCAAAACCGCATAAAAAACAAGTTTCCCTTCCTTCTTTGCCCCTTCACTGATTTTCTCCAGAGGATCGGCGCAAACGGCTGCTGTCAGGATTAAGGAAATAAGAATTACGACTGCGCGGAGATAAGGGCGTGGTTTCATGCCGGGTGTCCTTTCCTCACGACCATCGGCCTGCAGAATAATTCAGGTCAGGAACTGCTTGTGAACTGCTTTAGATTGACCAGCGCCCGGCGGTGGGTGCCCTCGCCGATCTTGACTCCCTGGTCGTTGATAGCTTCAACAGCGAATCGAAACCGCTTCTCTTTTACCTCCTGAAGCGTGGCTGTGATCGTAACGCTCTGGCCGATCCGCGTGGGCGCCAGATGCTTGACATCCACGTGAAAGCCGACGGTCTGCTCGCCTTCATCCAAGTAAGGAGTCAATAACTCGACGCAGGCCCGCTCCATTACGGCGATCATAGAAGGCGTGGAGAAGACGGAGGGAGCGCCGGCTCCGAAGTGTTGGACTCCCATATCGGAAGTGACGACAACTGTCTTCTTGTGGATGAGGCCGGGAGATAAATTTTCTTTCATAAGTCGGCGCGAGTTTTTCTTAGGTTACGATACACCGTGGCCGCAGCGCTTGGCAAGAGAACTAGAATTAGTTCTCTCACCGAAAATAGTAAAACTCGTCGCATAGGGCGAATTCCACGCGAAGATAGAAGATCGGCCCCCACCTTAACCCTCCCCGTTAAAGGGGGTGGAAATTGGTTTTGCTCGCATTCGGGCCGACGAAAATCCGAACCCCCTCGTCTTGCAGGCAAGACTATTTGGTTTTCGCCCGAAAACGTAGCAGAGCGCCTCAGAGGTTGACGGCTTTTATACGGCGGTCTATTTTTACGAGGCCACAGTTCATAAGGAGGTCCCCTGTGTCTGATCCGGCAGTTTCTCAAACCCCATCCGCCCTTGCCCACATCCGAGTCATCGAGTTGGGCGATATCCCGGCTTCTTACGCGACGCGTCTTCTTGCTGACCTCGGTGCCGACGTAACTAAGATTGAACCTCCCGGCGGTGATCCCAATCGGTGGCTCCCGCCCTTCGCCGGCGACGTCGAGGGTTCCGAACGGAGCCTCACCTTCATCAACGCCAACACCAACAAACGAAGCATCGTCCTTGATCTCGCCCAAAGTCCGTCCGATCGGGAGATTTTTCATGCTCTCTTATCTTCGGCGGACCTCCTGATCGAAGCGACTCCTCTGGGTTACCTCGAAGAGATCGGCTTCACTGATGAGAAGCTTCGAAGCCTCTTTCCCCGTCTGGTCATAGTTTCCCTAACTCCTTTCGGCCGGACAGGGCCTTATCGCCGCTACAAAGGGAGTGACGCCATCGCCAATGCCTCCGGCGGATTTCTCTTCGCTCAGGGCGATGACACTCGCGGCCCTTGCACCGCGCCGAGTCACCTGGCGTATCAAGTCGCCGGTTGTGTGGCAGCAACCTTGGCGCTCGCCGGTGTCCGTCATGCCAGAAGGACCGGCGCGGGCCAACGCATCGACATGTCGCTCCAGGAAGCGCTGACTTTCACTAACAGCAGCTCCATTGCCCGCTACGAGTTGGAAAACCGGCTGGAGCGAAGGCCCGGCGCCCGGTCCTATGGCGGCGCAGGCACAAATATTTACCGCTGCAAGGATGGGCGGTACGTACATTTTACGGCCAACATGCCGCACATGTGGCGCGAATTCGCGCAGAACTGGATGCCGAAGTCCGTTTTGGCCGATCCTGAGTGGGAAAACCCGCGATATCGCGAGGCGCGTGGTGAGGAAGTTTCAAAGGCCTTCGCCGACTTCATCGGCCGCTTCAACGCTGAGGAATTCGCGAACGAAGCCCAGCAACGCCATCTCGCCGCGGCCCCGCTGAACACGGTCGGTCAGTTTGTCGACTGCGAACAGATTCGATCCCGGGAGTGGCTGCAAGAGCTGGAGCACCCCGTCATTGGCCGGTACAAGGCGCCGGGATTTCCCATGCGGCTTTCATTGACGCCGATGCGCGCGCGCCGCCCCGCGCCTCTTCTCGGCCAACATCGGGAAGAGATCCTTGCAGAGCTTAAGGACACAAAGACAAGGCCGTCCGACAATTTCCCTGTATCTGAAGAAGCGTGCCGGCCCATGCTTGAAGGCCTCCGAGTTGCGGATTTGACTCAGCAATACGCCGGGCCCCTTGGCACGACGATTCTCGCTTACTATGGCACGGAAGTCATCAAGATCGAGTCCAATGTCGTTCCGAGCAAAGAAAGGGATACAGCCGCGCATGCCGACATGAACCGCGCCAAGCTTGGCTGCACCGTCAACCTACGGCATCCGGAAGGAAAGGAACTTTTCAAGCAGCTTGTCGCCGTATCGGACGTCGTGGTCGACAATTTCAGCTCCGGCGTTTTGGAGCGTCTCGGTTTCAGTTTTGACGCATTGCAGCGGATTAATCCACGCATTGTCCAAGCTGTCATGCCTGGCTGGGGCCTCACCGGCCCGCTGCAGTCTTGGGTGGCGTGGGG
This sequence comes from Deltaproteobacteria bacterium, assembly GCA_016210115.1. Classification (GTDB taxonomy): domain Bacteria; phylum Desulfobacterota; class Binatia; order UBA9968; family UBA9968; genus JACQUW01. Next base: position 14,350 of record JACQUW010000024.1, read on the forward strand.
ATGGCAGCTTCTCGCCTACACCGGCATCATGCGGCTTTGGGGCTACGCAGAGTCACCGATGGAAAGCCGCTGCAAAATCGCCTGGCCTGACCGCGTGGCCGCTGTAACTATGACTCTGGGCGTGCTTGCTGCCCTCGAGTACCAGCAACGCAGTGGTCGAGGGCAATTCATTGAGGCGGCGATGCTCGAAGCTCAAGGCGCGATGATGGGTCCGGCGATCCTGGACTATACGGTCAATGGTCGTGAATGGGATGCCATGGGGTATCGGGAAATCTTGGGCGAGCCATACGCGCCCTACGGCTGTTATCCCTGCCGTGGCGAGGACAACTGGATTATCATCGCCTGCGCGAGCGACGAAGAGTGGCAGAGGATGGTCGGCCTCATCGGCAAAACGTCCTGGGCCGCCGATGAACGTTTTGCAACTAAGCTCGGTCGGAAAGAAAACCGCGACGAGCTTGATCGTCAAGTCGCCGAGTGGACGCGCAAATGGACACAGCGCCAGACATTCCGTCGCCTTCAAGAGGCGGGCATCGCCACCGGTATTCCCATGTCTGGTGAAGATCTTTACTACGATATCCATCTCCGCGAACGCGGCCACATCGTCGAGGTCGAAGAGCCTCCATGGGGGCGGGTCACTCACCATGGTCTCCCGGCCATCCCGTCCCTCTCAGCCGCCCGCGCCGCAAAGCCGGCGCCATGGATCGGCGCGAATAATGATCACGTTTTCGGTGAGATACTGGGGCTCAGCAAAGAAAAGATTGAGGAGCTAAAAAACGCGGGCGCGATCCGGTAGGGGCGCCCCTATGCGGGCGCCCTCCGTAACCATGCTGACCGAAACGTATGGCTTGGCCGCAATTTGTAATTCGTAGGCCGCAACACGCCGCCCTACCTTCTCGACCTGGGTCCGAAGGGTTCCGGCTGGAAGGGACCGTCACGGAGCTGGAGGTACGCTTTCGTGCCTTGGTTGAAGCGCGCTTCGTCCAGAGGGCGACGAAACTCTTCACGCAGCATCATATGGGCCGCTACGGACAGCTCAGAGTCCATCAACAAAGCGTCGCGCAGCCCCATCATCTGCAGTCCCATGGTGGCGATGGCAAGATTGATCTTCACGGTTTCGGGCGGAACAAGCGCGACGCGCTCGACCAGCGAAAAACATTCTTCCAATAACTGGTCCTCAGGCACGACCTTGTTGAGCAAGCCGATGCGGAGCGCTTCGGCGGCATCTATATGATCGCCGGTCAGACTGTAGCGCAAGGCGTTTTTAAAGCCCGCCAGCAGCGTCCACATGAAGGTCGTGTTCGAACCGTGGCGGACCTCCGGTTGACCAAAGACGGCATTCTCTGCCGCGATCGTGATGTGGGTAAAAAGCGCCAGCCAGCAGCCGGCGCCCATGGCCCAGCCGCGAATCGCGCCGATTACCGGTTTTGTCAGTTCGAAGATGTGCAGCAGCTTCGCGTCATCCACGCGCCAATAGTTGAGCAGATCCGCCGCGCTCATGCCCGTCGGAATGCCGTAGGGCCATCGCAGATCTCTGCGACGGCCCGTACTGGTTCCCTGGTCAAAGCCGGAAGAAAAGGCCCGCCCGGACCCCGTCAAAACGACGGCTCGAATGTCGGGATCCGCTTCGGCTTCGTCGAGCGCGTGATGCAGCTCTTTGAGCATGCTGCGGCTGATCGCGTTCATCACTTCGGGTCGATTCAGCGTGATAAGAACGCCGCCGCGTTGTTTTTGATATAAGATTTCCCTGTATCCGGTCACACCGACTCCCCGTCTTTGCCTTTGCTACCGTGCCTTTTGAGAGCGTGGACCAAAAGGCTCGGGGGAAAAGGGGCCGTCTCGTTCTTCAAGGAAAGCAGCGAGCCCGCCCCTCTTCTTCGCGTCTTCCAACCGCTTGTTGAACTCTTCGCGTTTCGATAACCGCGCCATAGCCGCGAGTTCCGCGTTCAGGGTCCACGCTTTTCGTAACCCCATCATTTCCAGGCCCATCGTGGCGATGTGCAGGTTGATTTTGACGGTTTCCGGCGGAATATGCGCAATGCGCTCTACATAGTCAAAACAGGTTTCGAGCAGTTTCTCTTTTGGCACGATCTGATTGACAAGGCCGATGCGCAAAGCCTCGTGGGCGTCGACGTGATCTCCGGTCAATGAATAACGCAGAGCGTTTTTGAAACCAGCCAGAACGACCCAAATAAAATCGGTGTTCCCGCCATGACGCACCTGCGGCTGCCCGAAAACCGCATCGTCGGCGGCGATCGTGATGTGGCAGGTAAGCGCCAGCCACGAGGCGGCTCCCAAACACCAGCCGCTCACCGCGCCGATGATCGGCTTGGGATACTGCCAGCGATACAGTTGCCGGCCGAGAATATCTTTACGGTCCGACTCCCGAAAAGTGTTGTACTCGTGGACCAAAGACCTGCCCATGGGAATTCCATAGGGCCAGGCGGTCTCGGGCTCGTCGCCGCTGATATCCTCCCCGACTGAAAATGTGCCGCCCGCGCCTGTGACCACCACGGCGCGAATTTCAGTATCGTTTTCAGCCTCCGCGAGCGCTCGATCGAGCTCGCTCCAGAGGTCCTGGTTCATCGCGTTCAGCGCGTTCGGGCGATTGAGCGTAATCAATACGCCGCTCCGTTGCTTTTGGTAAAGAATGGTCTTGTCGTTCGTCATGGCGGCCTCCTGGTTAATTCCGGCCCTGTTGTTTCGTTTTCGAACGCGGGCCGAAAGGCTCCGGCTGAAACGGCCCGTCGCGCAGCATCAGGTATTTCTTGATTCCTTCATTGAAGCGGGCTTCGTCAAGCGGGCGGCGAAATTCTTCGCGCAACATGACGTGCGCCGGAGCCGAGAGCTGGCCATCGAGCAACACAGCGTCGCGCAGCCCCATCATTTCCAGGCCCATGGTGGCGACGGCAAGATTGATCTTGACCGTTTCGGGCGGAACAAGGGCGATGCGCTCGACGAGCGAAAAACACTCTTCCAGAAGCTGATCGTGCGGCACTACTTTGACGACCAGACCGATGCGCAGAGCCTCATAGGCGTCGACATGATCGCCAGTGAGTCCATAGCGTAGAGCGTTCTTAAAACCGCCGAGCAGCGTCCACATGAAACTCGTGTTTGAGCCGTGGCGCACTTCCGGCTGGGCGAAGACCGCCTTCTCCGATGCAATGGTTATGTGCGTGAACAACGCGAGCCAGGAGCCGGCGCCCATGGTCCAGCCATTGATGGCGCCGATGATCGGCTTACCAAATTCCCAGAGGCGCAGGAAATTTCGCTTGTCAGAGCGCCAGGAATCGATCAGCTCCGCCGCGCTCATTCCTGTTGGAATACCGTAGGGCCAGTGAAGGTCACGCCGGCGGCCGGCGGAAGTCCCCTGGTCCATGCCTGAGGAGAAGGCTCGGCCAGCGCCGGTAAGAATGACTGCCCGGACCTCCGGATCTCCTTCGGCCTCGTCCAGTGCCTGGTGCAACTCCACAATCAACGTACGGCTGATGGCATTCATCGCCTCCGGGCGATTCAGCGTGATAAGCGCGCCTTTACGCTGCTTCTCGTAGAGAATCTCCTTATAGTCCCCCATTGCTCCTCCAATATGATTTGGTTTTTTGGAAGGGTTTCCGGTTGGACTTTAGCAGATGAGAGGAAGCAAAGTAAAACCCTTGCACCCGGCGCGCCGGGTGCAAGGTCACAGCCATTAACCAAATTTAGCGTTGCAAGTTGATGCGGCGGGAAGCCGCAGGGAGGCAGCTTTTAAACAGAGTGGGGAGTTTGACTTTGTCCCCTGGTCCTGTAGGCACGCTTAAGATGCTTGGAAACCAAGCCCATGAGTATCTCCCTCGAAAAAGGCTTTTCGAGGCAGCTGACCCTGTAAGCCTCTTGATCCTCTTTCGGCAATGACCAAAACAGCCCCGAGTCGGCACTCATGTAAATCGTGCTGATATTCGGGTTGTGAGTCTTTATCTCCCTCATCAACTCAAAACCGTTTTTTCCAGGCATTTCAATATCCGTAATGACCAGATCCGGTCTGAAATCCAGATATGTGCCGTACCCTTCCTCGCCATCCCTGGCGAGTCTTACGTCGTATCCCTCTAGTTCGAGAATCATCTGGACGATAAGCCCGAGTCCCTTATTGTCGTCTACGACCAAGATTCTCCCTTTGTGGCCTGCTTTCAACTGGTACCCTCCACACTGTTCATTTAGCAACAGTCAGCAACGAGTGTGCCAGCTGTACGCCCCATTCTATCTGATTGATTTTTCAGGATTCTCAGGTGAAGTTTCCTACCATTGTGAGCTGGTTTGCAGGATATTACCTACGACAGCTCTATGTTTTTCCCGCTGGCCGCGGGCCAAAGGCAATCGGAAGGTTGAACGCCTTCACAGACTTAGACGGGCTATTGCCCTCGAGAGGATAAACTCTGGCACGTGCAAGAATTTGCAAGTTTAGCGCTCTGCTCTGCGGCGCCGCCACTTCTTCTCCAGTTGGACTGGAGCTAGAACGGTCTCGAAGTTAAGGAAACTACTGAAGCAGGTTCGCGAGCAGCCGTCCGACAGCAACAAACGCTCCCGCTCCGACGATCATCAAGAAGGCGTCCGTGCAAAGCTCGTATAGCACGTAGAGCTCTCGCTTTGTGCCTGGCCAATAATGTCTGATATTCATTTTTGCCCCACTCGACTGCCGCGCTAGGCAGCCAAACTCAAGTCCTCTCGAACCAGAGCGAGATCCCTGTCTCCAAGCTGCAGCACAGCATCTCCATCATCATCATGCCACATGCCCAACTCGAAAATATCAAATTTCACCAGGAAGCGATTTCCTGTTCTTTGCTCGACGCATTTAATGAGCCCATAACGGTCCGGCATCCACGGATGGCTGGGTAATACCCTTACATGGTCGCCTTTCTTCAAGCTTTGTTGCGTTGTCTGCATACCGACACGTCCCCCTTTTTTGTTGTTCGCCCGAAAGCGTTTTTCTTTTGTTTACCCAAAGAACGTGCCAAATCAGAAATACCATTTTTTTCGAGGATTTCGCTCTGCGGAGGTGCTTCAATCCGATTAAATACTGAAGGGCTTTTCCTGCAGAAAACGATCACCCAGCGCGAAACTCCCGTCCCAGCAGCCACGCAATCTTTCAGCGCGCCCGAAGACGTTCGCGCTAGCTAACGCCTTTTTGCGCGCAAGCAACCGCACCGCTGCGGCAGTCAGCCTCTTGGACAGGTTTAAGTTTGTCTCGATAGCTGCGCGAGATCGATAGCACCTGTTGTGCATAGTTTCGCGGAAGTTTTCTCTCACTCTTGAGTCTTCTCTGGACCCTCGTCGGCCCCCATTTATAGGCAGCCAGCGCAATTTTGATGTCTCCAAATTTGTCCCTCAGGTATTTCAAATAGGAGATGCCGATTCTGATGTTGATTCTGGGATCATCAAGACTTTTGCGGCCGCGCCATTTTTCAAGCTCCAGCTCTTCCGCTATGGCTTTAGCGACGAAAGGGCGGATTTGCATTAGTCCTCGAGCTCCTTCCGGCGAGACCGCTTTGTGGCGAAAGCGGCTTTCCACCTGTATCAATGCAAGCACCAACATCGGGTCGAAGCGATGTTTGAGACTCTCATCGACGATCAGTTCAGCAATTTCCCAGAGAAGAGAGTCGCTCATTTCCTCGTCCTGCGATCTCACTATCGTGTAGATGTTGAGCGTCTCCCGGCGTCTCTCTACCTTCGCGTGATCAATCGTGTCCGTCTGGCCGGGTCTCTTCCCCGGAAGAGGAATCGTGCCCAAAAATACGAAGCAAGCGGCCAGGACAATAATGCACAGGGCCCGCCCCCTCGGGCGCAGTTGGCGTGCCAGTTGCACCATAATCTTTCATCAACCGAGAAGTTGTTTTTCAGGGACGCTCATACTTCGACAGGAACCGGGCCGGCGCCGGCACTCGCAAACTTGGCGAATGAGCGCAGGCCGACGCCTCAACGCCCCTTGGTCGTAATCTTCAACTCTTGTTGCTTTAATCTTCGGATGAGTTCCTCGTAGGACGAGGTTGCGATGACGCGGTTAAATTGAGATCGATAATTATTGACCAGGCTGATGTTTTCGATTACAACGTCGTATACTTTCCATTCTCCGTTGACCAGGTGTAGCTTGTAATTGACCGGCAGCGCTTCTCCTTTCCTTCCAAGGATCTTGGTGTCAACCTCGGCTCGATCTTTGTCCTGAACTTCCCGCACGTATGCAATTTTCTCGCTATTGTAGGAGTCGATCTGGTCCACGTAAGACTTCTCAAGAAGCTCCGAAAAATGTTTTACAAACTCTCTCTGCTCTTCGGTTGTGCGGCGCCCCCAATGGGAACCGAGAGCGCGTTTGGCCATCTCTGTAAAATCAAACCGGGGATAGATCGCCTGCCGCAACTGATTACGTCGCTCCTCCCGCTTGGACTCGGATTTGAGTTCCGGGTTCTGCAGAATGGCGACCACTTTGTCTACCGTGGTACGAACCTGCTCGGTCGGCACGCCGGCTATCGAAATGTAAGGGACGAAAACATAAACAACCGAACCGAATAAACTTAAAAGTTTGACCATTTTTGCTCTCCTTAGGTCGGCCGGGAAGCTTATCCCCCAGACAACCGCCTTTTTCTGAGAAAGATCAATGCGATTGCCACTGCAATGACGCCCATGGTTACCGCCGCTGCTTCAATCATCCATTCGGGACATTCACTCTTTCTTTTCGGTGGAGAATCCTCAATACGAATTCTAGACGTCATATAGACTCACATATTTTGGATGAGAGTTTTACCGTGTATGGAGTTGCGACATACCCTTTGCTTGGCAGGTCCTGATGAGAGCGGCGGTTTTTAGGAAGTGATTTGATGTTTGAAAAGATGATTGAAAAAAACGGAACTCACCACCGCAGATCGGGGTGACCCTGGGTTGGACCTCTCTGATGTTTGGATTGCCTGAACATCCTACCGCGGAACCTGCGTGGTTCCCTTTTCCCCCTCTACTTTTTCGTTTTCCAAAGGATAGATCTGAGTCACCTTCGGCTGGCCGTCCATCTCTGTATACCTCACGAGAACTCTCGCGCCTTCTCTGGCATGCTCGAGACCCTGACTATCTTTCTTGGTCAGCAGAGTCTCTTCTCCCTTCGATGTCTTAAGTACGATCTGGTTTTTCACGGTGTCGAGTTTGATGACGGTCCCTCTTAGCTCGACATCGGCCGACAACAATGCCGGAGCGAGCGCAACGCCCAGAATCATAGCGCTGATTTTGCCTCTCATCTCAGCCCACCTCCTTCTGTGCAAATTGGTAACCGGTTCCGAAAACGCTTTTTCTCCGTCCTTACTTAGAAGAGCACGCTGAGCAGCCCTCCCACAAACCGAAAAGGCAGAGCCAGTGTTTCGCCCACAACGTTAACCGTTCCGCTCAATAATCCGGAAGAGTCTGACCTTGTTGTCGTAGTCTCTTCGGTTCTTTCAACGATAGCCGGCCCCCTCCTGTCCCAGTCTGACGCATATCGGACTTCATTGGCTGGATATTCCACAGTTTCATTCCTGACCGTCCTGCTGTAACTGGAACATCCAAGCGTTAAACTGATGGCCATAAGCAAAACAGCTAAACCTTTATTTTTAAGCATAGATCCCCCTTTCGAGCGGTCTCCTCAATGCCATTTCGTCGAGGCAGGTCTCGAATTGCTGAAGAGTTCCGAAAGAATGTAGGCGACCACCCGGTAAGTATCTTTCTCGTCAGGGAAGAGTCGAGAAGTCTCTTCGGTCAAGGCAACAATAAGCTCGCCTAACGTAGTTTCCATATTCTCGTCTTCCATACTCGCCTCCTTTTTTGATCGATACCCGGAGTTCCGCAAACCGTGTGCCAACTACCAGCGACGGGTTACGGTTCTGAATTTGCACGATTATTTTAAACTGCGCCTAGCAAGGGGCTTTTCAGGAACCACTTTATTGGAGGGGATTCCCTACAGAAAGGAGGGGGTAACCGATTGATCGGTGGGCAACCGCACGACACGTCGCGGCGCTTCTTGCAGGCGATTTCCTACACTTTCACCTTATGACTTCCATAGCGGGTCATCTGGTAGATACAAAAACTAACGTGATGGCGCGAGCTTAAAGGACACACAAAGTATTTCAAAAACTTGCAACCGTGCATGGCGCGAGAGTTGGCCCGGAAGTCGGTCTCGGCTCGTCCGGTTCGTCTAAGCCTCGCGCCTTGGACTGGTGGGCGCTGTCTTTTGATGATCGTGCGGCTATGACTGCGTTCTCTTTCGTTCGTCATCGATCATCTTAAGAGTTTTCCTCCGAAGCTCTTCATTGTTGTTCACAGCCGTGAAGATCCTGTTGTACGAGTCAACGGTGAGATTTTGCCTCTTGAGCGCTTTTTCAATTTTCGAATTGGCTTCCCGCTGGAGCTTCTCTCTTTCTTGCGACTCCTGAGTATTTCGCAGAGTTGGCTCATACTGCCTGCGTATATTTTGGTATTCGACGTAGGCCTTTACAAAGGCCTGAAGCTCTTTATCCGTGATCTTCTTACCGGGAGATTGAGGGGTTTCTTGACCGCGGGCTATCTCCGGACCGGCCGGAAACGAAAGCGCAAAAAAGCATCGCTAGCGCCAACAGTCGCCGCCCGAATATCTTCATCGAAACACTCCTGGCTTTGCGCCTTGCCTCGCGCCCTGGCATGATCGTCTCATCCTGCTCGTCGTCATTTCTCCTTACCGGCGGTGGTAATAACCACTGGTCCATTGCGCGGGCTCGTAGAGCGGGCGGCGGCTTGTATGGTCAACAGTGATCCTTCCAGATGATAAATATTTCCTGATCATCTCTCGACTTGCTGTCTCAATCGTTCGTTTTCTCTTCGGAGACGTTCCATCTCCGCCGTGTTCTCCTCCAGTTGGCGCTGGTGCTCTTCTTGCCTGTAAGACTGCCCCATGAGCTGATCGCCGATTAAGGCGCCGGCGATAAGTCCAACGGGGCCCCCGATAGCCGCGCCGGCAGCAGCGTGTCCGACCGTGCTTCCGATAATTGCGCCTGTTCCGGCGCCTAACCCCGCGCCGATCAGTCCTCCTTGCTCCCTAACCGTAAGCGGCCTGGAACAGCCGGCAAGCCCCGCAACCAACGCGATGGCGACACACAGAAAAAAATACTTCTTTTTCATCTGGAGCCCTCCGTCGTCCTGCGGCTGATACGCTGATCGGAGTCGTCCCGTTCCTGAGGAGCCTTAGCCGCTGCGCTCGCAGGCGTGACAATATCTTCCCTGTAAACCATGATCTCCACGCGCCGGTTCTTTTCCCGTCCCTGCTTTGTCCCATTGTCGGCCAGAGGCGCGCCTTTTCCATAAGAGACGGTCACCACGCGTGTGGGATCTACCTTCTTTTGAGTGATAAGATATCGGGCAACGCTGTCCGCCCGTCTTCGCCCCAATTCATAGTTGTATTCCTCGGATCCAATGCCGTCTGTGTGACCGGCGACAAGGAAAATGGCGCTCTCGCCCTCTTTTAGATCACCCTTCATATCGCTCAAGAAGCCATCGATTTCTTTTCTGGTCGCGTCTTTGAGGGCAATGGAGTTGAATCCGAAATGGGCTCCCTCTTTCAAATCCAAAACCAGTTTCCGTTCCATTCGGAGATTGGCCAGGCTATTTAACGCTCTTTCAGCCTTAGCATCGACCTGAACCACGCGTCCTTCGACCTGAGTGATACGGCCTTCGGATTGAGCGACACGTCCTTCAGAGTCTTTGAGACGACCCTCAGACTGGTTAAGACGCCCTTCTGATTCCGAAAGGCGACCTGATAATGGAGTTACCTGTTCATTGACCCAATTCCGCGTGGCGATGCATCCCTGAAGGCCGACAAGGAAAGGAATAGAAAAAAACAAGACTTCCCTTCTCAAACTCAATCGAATTCCCATATGACGTCTCCCTTCAAACTGTATTTTTTTATTTTTCATGGTCTTTATGTGTCATCTTCCTCTTGCGCGGCGTGGCGCACACGGCTCCGTCCTGCAACAAAGAAATTTCTGAGACGTAAAACCTTGGATTTTGCCTCTTCTCATCAGAACTTCACCCGGTTTGAGCTGAACGAGAACTAATAAATAATGGAACCTCTTTCAATTTGTTTTTTGCGGTCCTCATACTCCCGCCGGTCAATTCTTCCGCTCCGGTAATCGTCTTCGAGCCTGTCCATCTGTCGCTTGGACTGCACCTCATAGCCTGCGCCGGTGCCCAGAGCCCCGACTGCCGCTCCTCCCCAAAATTGGGGGCTGCATCCCCATTGAGCGAGACTCGCGAGCATCACTACAAAAAGGTATTTTTTCATAAAAGGCCTCCCTTCGTTCCAAATTTTAGTTGATCCATATACCTACTGTGTCGTTTCCGTTTGCCGGGTTAGGACCGGCAGCGCGAAATTATCCGATTTGCGTTCAAGCAAGAGACGTACCACAGCCCGCTGAGAAAGCTATGTCATTGATACGCAAAGAATTTCTATCGATTCAGGCAGCCGCTGGGGATATAACGTTTCGAAGGGATTTCCCTACATGGAGAGAGAATTTTTCTACGCATTTCCTTGAAAGGTCCGCCTCATCTGGGCCGGACCTCTTGCGCGTCACTTACTGCGCTTTTTTGAAATCCTCTACCTTGAGGTCGTGTTTTTTAAGCAGGTCGTAAAAATCGGCGCGGTACTTGCCGGCGAGTTTCGCCGCGCGCGTCACATTGCCGTCGCTGATCTCCAGGAGACGAATAAGATAGTTTCTTTCGAAATCGTCTCTCGCCTCTTTGAAAGGCTTGACCTCTTCCGGACTCGAGATTGGGAGGGTTTCCAGTGTCGTGCCCTTGGTCGTGAGAATGAGATCCTCTCCAATCACATCCTGTTGTGTCATGGCGACTCCGTATTCGATGACATTCTCCAACTCCCGCACATTGCCGGGCCAGGAGTAGAGCATAAGCTTCTGCATCGCCGTGGGAGTGAACCCTTTCACCTGCTTTTTCATCTGCTGGCAGAATTTTTTCAGAAAATGTTCCACTAACGGGAGGATATCTTCCTTCCTCTCTCTGAGAGCCGGCAGATGGATCGGAATCACGTGGATTCTGTAAAAGAGGTCTTCACGGAAGATGCCTTTGCCGACCTCCTCTTCGAGGTTTTTTTTCGTCGCCACAATCACCCGGACATCCACATCCATCGCCTTCTCGCTGCCGATGGGGAAAAACTGGCGCTCTTGAAGCACGCGGAGGAGCTTCGGCTGAAGCGCAATGGGCATGTCGCCGATCTCATCCAAGAAAATCGTGCCTTCGTGAGCCTGGGTGAACAATCCTCTTTTGCTTTTGACCGCGTCGGTGAAAGCGCCCTTTTCATGGCCAAAAAGCTCGCTCTCCAGAAGAGTTTCGGGAACAGCGGCGCAGTTGATCGCGACGAAGGTCTTGTCCTTCCGATCGCTCGCAAGGTGGAGCGCCTTCGCTACCAGCTCCTTGCCTGTGCCGCTTTCCCCATAGATGTAAACCGTAGAGTCGGTTTTCGCGATCCTGGAGACCACGTCCAGCACCCTGCGCATCTTGTCACTCTTGGCGACGATGTTGGCAAAATCGTATCTCTCTTCCAGAAGTCCTTTTAGCCGTTTGATCTCAGACGTCAGCCGCCGGTTCTCCAAAGCCCTTTCGATCTGCAATAGCAGTTCCCGCTGGTCAAAGGGCTTAGTCAAGTAGCTGTAGGCGCCCCGTTTCATTGCTTCGACCGCGCTTTCGATGCTTCCATGAGCCGTAAGGATGATGACCGGCATCTCGGGGTTGATGGAATGCAATTCCTCCATCAATGAGATTCCGTCCCTGTCGGCAAGCTTCAAGTCAATGATCGAAAGATCAAACACCTGCTCTCTCACCGCGCTGACCGCTTCGTCGTCTTTAAGGGCCGTCACGACCTCGTGATTGGCTGATTCCAGTCTCATTCGAATCAACTCGATCAGGTTACGGTCGTCATCGACCGCCAGAATTTTGCCGGAAGACATTACTCCACCCCTTTTTCCTTCTCTCTTCTCATCTTCTCGATTTCCAGGTCCACCGCTTTAGAAGCCTCGATCATTTTCTTTGACCGCTCGATCTCCTGCCGCGACTTCTGAACGGCCTGGCTTAACTTCTGGTTCGCTTCGAGCACGCCGACCCAGATTTTAGCTTGGGGCACCAGAGGACTCTCCGGATAGTCCATCAAAACTTTTTTGAAAAAGGCGATCGCCTTTCGATAATCCTTGTTAGCGTTGCGCTCGTCGGCAAAGATCAGCCCCAGATTGAAAATGGCCTCATCCCCCGGCGGTCGGCGGGCGTACCGCAGGGCGAGCTTTTCGTTTTCCTTTGCGGAGCCGGTATAGTCGCCGCTCGCCAGCAGTTTTTGCGCCTGGAGAATAGATTGCCGCTCGTCTTGTTTCTCTGCCGCCTTCTTCGCGACGGCACACCCTGAACAAAGAAGAAGCATTACGACGGCAAAACAAACGTAAACGTGCTCCCCTTGCTTGGTTGGCTCTCTGCCCATACCTTACCACCATGTGAAGTTATAATGTGTTTGACAATCGCCAGTCCCAAACCCGTTCCTTTGATCGCCTGCAGTCCTCTAGGGCTCGCCTGATGATACTTTTCAAAAATCGACGACAGATGCTCCGGCGGAATACCCGGACCCGTGTCGAGTACCGAAACTTCCACTTTGCCGTCTCGTTGGTCGGCGGAGATTGTAACCTGACCGCCGGGAGGCGTGAACTTCACGGCATTGCCGAGCAAATTCCGCAGCGCCTGAAGAAGTCTTTCCGAGTCGGCTTTGATGAGCGGCAAATTCGGGTGAATCTTTGCCTCGAGGCTGACCCGTTGAGCTTCCACGAGCGGCATGATCTCCGTCATCACTCTTTGAATCAAGGGGGTAAGGTTCGTCGGCTCGAAACGATAGACCATCATGCCGGCTTCCATCTTCGAAAGGTCCAACAGCGAATTGACCAGGTGAATCAGGCGGCCACTCTCCTCGGCCAGGATAGCCAAAACTTTCCTTTGCTTTTCGGTGGTCGGTCCGGCATTGCCGTCCAGCAAAAGCCCCGTTCCTTCCTTAATGGAAGTGAGCGGAGTGCGCAAATCATGCGACATGGTCGAGAAAAACTCAGACTTCATCCTGTCCAGTTCCTTAAGTTTACCGCACATAAAATTAAACGCGCTTGCCAATTCGGCCATTTCCGGCGGCGAGGAAAGCTTAAGATCGTCGGTAAAGTCTCCCCTGGCGATTTCCCGGGTTTTGCTCTTGAGGAGGGAAACGGGCCGGGTCATGGTTCGTGTGATCACGAAGGAGATCGCAAGGCCCAGGATTAGCGAGCCGACGGTGATGATCAGAGCGACCTGGCCTGCGTCGGTAGCGGCCTCGGAAAGTCCCTTGATCTTGCTGTACGTATTCATATGGCCGTAAGTCCTCAGCCGCTCTAATTCCCGGAAGATCGCGTTGACCGCAACCTCTTTTTCTTTCGTATAGCGGCTTTGGGGATAACTTTGACCGGCTGCCAGGTATTTCATCTCGCTGCCGAACGTCTCCTGATAAGTCTGATAATGGCCTCTGACGCTGCTCAACAACTCTTTTGAGCGAGAATCCGCCACCCGCAGCGCCTGATCCAGGTATTGGTCAAAATCGCTTTTGAACAGCAGAAATTGCTCGTAAAGGGAGTTGTCTTTCGTGATAACGAATTTTTTCTCATAGCGAATTTGCGACAACAGGATATCGCTTAGCTTCTGCTCGTAGTCCAGGATGAGATTGTCGACTTCCAGAACGGAACGGGTCACATCATTGAAACGCCTGAGCTGAATGTACGCGTAAGCGCTCGCGGCGAGCACGAGAAGGCAGAGCGCCAGATGCCCCGCGATCAATCGGGAGAATAGAGTCAGCCTCATCCCTGAATCTCCGGCGGCGTCTGACTTTTACGGCTCTGGCAGCTCGTTGCTTTCCCGATGCGCACCAAGAAGCTTTTGGCCGAACTGCTCGAGACGCTTTTCCGTATTCTGAAAACTTGACTGAGCATGACCCAGATGCCGTCCCAGCAGCGTAAAATCCTCTTTGAGCCTGGAAAAATCGCCCTCGAGACGGGTGAGATATTGGATGATCTCCTTGGCTCGTTCTTCAATTCTCATGCCTCTAAGTCCGAGCACGATTGCTTGAAGATAGATATAAAAGCTGTTCGGCGAGACCGGGATGACGCGCCGCTGCAGCGCGTAGTGGCTGAGAGTCTTATCTCCACCCGAATCGTCCTTGATAATGGTCTCGTAGTACACGTTCTCCGCCGGGATGTACATCAGCGCGAAGTCGTACGTTCCCTCATCGGGCAGAATGTACTTGCTCGCGATAGCGTCGATGTGTTTCTTTACATCCGTCACAAACTGCCGTTTCGCCTTTGCCCGGTCATCGTCCGTCACTCCTTCGATTATACGGCGGAAATTCTCCAGGGGAAACTTTGAATCGACGGGCACCAGGGAACCGCCGAGTTTGACGATCGCATCAACCTTCTCGCCGCTCCTGAAACAGTGCTGCATGGCAAAATGGTCCGGCGGTAAAACTTGGCCCAAAAGATCCCCGAGGAAAAACTCCCCCAGACCTCCTCTCAATTTAGGCGCGCGAAGGATCTCTTGCAAGGACGCAATGTCCTTTCCAACCTCGTAGATCTTTCTGTTCGCCTCCTCGAGACTTCCCAGACTCCTCTGCACGTTTCCCACCACCCGGGCGGCATTGTCGAGACGCTCTCCAAGACCCTGCTGCGTCCTCTGCAGCGTTTCGGAATTCTCCTTAAGTCTTTCACTGACGTGGCTCAGCACCTGCCCCAATTGTTGGGTGATGTGTTGGGCGCTGCTCTCCAGAACCTGGCTGAGTTGGCCGCGCAGCTGCTCGATTTGCTGCTGGAGGAGCAGCAGGGACTGATCATCCTTTCTTTCCGCCAGAATTCCCGGGAAACGGCGCAGAAGGAGCAAGGCAACAACAGCCAGACAGAGCAGGAAGATGATAAGCAGGAGGAAAAAATTGGATTCCACGATTTGGAGCTGCGGTATCAGAGAAGCCGCAGGGCGTATTCAAGAATTTCGCTGAGCTTACGGATCTGGGTTGCCCGCAAGGATTTTTCTTCGGGCGGAGAGGTAAAATAGCGATCCAGGCTTCTCTTGAGATTCCATTCCAACAGTTCGACGCATTGCTCCAGGTTCGCTCTTTCGGACCGGCGACGGCGTGCCTGATGGAGCTCTCTAAAATGTATCACCTGACCCATACCCGATTCTAGATTAAAGACGGGATGCGCGCATTGTCAAGGGGGCGACTCGAACCAGCTACGGGCATGCTGCAAAGAGCCCAGGCTGAACCGGGCGCTTAGCGCCATATTCTTTGATGCTTGCCAGTCCAATGGGCGCTGCCTTAGCCGGGATACTCCGGGCGAGGTTCCTGCTGGGTCACGCAGTGAATGGCTCCCAACCCGATCACGACGGCCCGGCAGGGCAACCCAACAACTTCCCGGTCCGTGAAGAGTTCCTTCAGAATCCCCAGGGCCTGGCTATCGTTGCGATCGCCGTAGGTAGGCACAAGAACCGCCTGGTTGGCGATATAAAAATTTGCGTAACTGGCCGGGAGTCTCATCCCTTCGTGGATGGCCGGGCCGGGCATAGGCAGCGGCAACACCTCCAGTCTTTTTCCATCCTGATCCGTTGCCGCGCGCAACCGTTCATAATTCTCGCGAAGAGGAGCGAAGTTTTCATCGCTCCGATCGCCCGTCAGGGCGCACACGACCGTGGTGGGATTCACAAACCGCGCAATATCATCGACGTGGCCGTCGGTATCGTCTCCGAGAATCCCCTCCCCCAACCAAACAACGCGATCCACAGCCAGGCTATCTTTCAGGACCTGCTCGATGTCTCTCTGCGTCAGGTGCGGATTGCGATTCGGGTTCAGAAGACACTGCTCAGTCGTTAAGCACGTGCCGCGTCCGTTAACGTCGATCGAGCCTCCTTCGAGAATGATCGAGTGCTCAAAAACCCGAAAGCGAAATACTCTGGCGATCGCGCGCGCAACCTCGTCATCCTGAATGTAGGACACATATTTCCGCCCCCAGGCGTTAAAGACCCAGTCGTTGAAAGCCAGCGCAGATTCTCCCACGCTCCGGGTAATAAAATTTGGGCCATAATCGCGGATCCAGACATCCACAGTGGGAATTCGGATAAAAGCGATGCGATCCATGACGGCTCCGGCTGCGGAAAGCCGGCGCGCCGCTTCGATCTCCGCTTCCTCGTTATGAACCAGCAAGCGGACTTCCTCCCCGCGTGAGAGAACGCGGGCCATTTCGACCCAGGTCTCCTTGACCTCCTCGAGCTGGCACGGCCAGGTGTCCTCGTTCCAGGGCCAGGCGAGCCAGGTGGCGCTGTGGGGCTCCCACTCCCCCGGCATACGATAGCCAAGCTGTCGAGGTGAAAGGCTCATTCAACGAGGTTTCTGCGGCGATTCCGGTTCGAGAAAGCGCGCGGTGAGGGAATCGTACGCATCAACCCGCCTGTCCCTCAAAAAAGGCCAGTTGCGGCGCGTCTCATCAATTCGCCTGAGATCGCACCGGGCGAGTAGGATCTCTTCCCGATCTCCGGCCCGGGCGATAATCTCCCCAAACGGATCGGAAACAAAGGAGGTTCCCCAAAATCTCAGTCTGCCTTCACGGCCGACGCGATTGACCGCTGCCACATAGACCCCATTGGCGACAGCGTGCCCGCGCTGGATGAGTTCCCAGGCGTTCAACTGCCCGCGGCCAATCTTGGGAGGCTCGGTGGAAAGCCAGCCGATCGCGGTAGGATAAAAAAGGATTTCAGCTCCCGAGAGGGCTACCAGCCGAGCGGCTTCCGGAAACCACTGGTCCCAGCAGATCAGCGCTCCGACTTTCGCGTAGCGCGTTTGGAAGCTGGGAAAGCCGAGGTCTCCAGGAGTGAAGTAGAATTTTTCATAATAGCCGGGATCGTCCGGGATGTGCATCTTTCTGTACTTCCCCCGGATCGAACCGTCTGCGTCAATGACGACCGCGGTATTGTGATAAATCCCGGCAGCGCGCTTTTCAAATATCGAACTGACAATCACAATCTCTTTTTCCCGGGCCAGTTGGCCCAATGCATCGGTGGTTGGCCCTGGAATCGACTCTGCGAGATCAAAACGGCTGGCGTTTTCGCTCTGGGGAAAATAGCGGGAGCGGAAGAGTTCCTGAAGGCAAACGATCTTTGCTCCCTTGCCGGCGGCCTTGCCGATTCCCGCTACCGCTTTGGCAAGATTTTTTTTCGGGTCCTCTTCGGCCGTCATCTGGATCAGACCCAATGTGAGATGCCCTGTATTCCTCCGGCGCGACATTCTACGAATTCCTCTGCCAAAAGTGACGGTTATCAGTAACTCTACGTACCCCTCACGTGTCCTGAAGCTCTAAAAAAATGGCCAATCGCCCTTCGACCGAACCAGAGCCGTCCTGAGTTCTATTAAACCCGCCAAGCGTGAAAAAAAGAAGGAGGAAAGGCAAGCTCCGCCATTCCTCCTTTCACACGAAATCCCCTGTGATCGCCTCACTTCAGATGTTGAGCGAAAACCGTTTTGAATTTTTCCCAGGCATCCCTGGCCGAGTCCGCATGATAACTAACCGGCCGGTCGTTACAGAAAAACCCGTGTCCGGCCTCAGGGTAGACTTTTATCGTGAAGTTTTTTTGGTTATCCGTCAGCGCCTTGTTGATCTTGTCCACATGATCTTGCGGGATCAACTGATCCCTGGCCCCGAAGAAAAGATGGATCGGGCAGCCAATGTCCTTTGTGCGCTCGAGCGGGCTCGGCTTGCCCGCAGGAATTCCACCACCATAGAAGGCCACCGCGGCCCTGATATCCTGATTGTGGTCCGCCGCTGCCAGATAAGTAAAGCGCCCCCCCATACAGAAGCCGGTAACGCCGATAGAGCCGGGTTTACTATAGCTCTGAGCTTTAAGATGAGCGATAACTGCGCCGACGTCCTCCATGACCTTCGGGTCCTGCAAACGATTCATGGTGCCGATAGCCTTCTGCAGGTCGTTGTACGGAATGATACGTTCCGCCTCGCGATGAAAAAGATCCGGCGCAATAGCCACGTATCCCTCGCGCGCTATTCTCTCGGTGACGTCCTTAATGTGGCTGTTAACGCCAAACGCCTCCATTAATACAATAATCGCCGGATGCGGCCCCGCATCTTTAGGTCTGGCTTCATAGGCTTCCATTTTTCCGTCAGGAGTATTCAGTTGAACGCTTGAAGCGGTGATATCCATAAGTTCCTCCTCTCGAATCGAGATGGTCCCGCTAAAAACCTCTCTTCTCTATCAAAATTCTTATGTCAAATCCATAGAAAGACTGCTCCTTACGGTGAGCCGGCGACGAGCCCCAGTTCAAAACGTTCAAGCCGTTTAAGCCGTTCAAAACGTTTTGAACGATTGGAACTCTTTGAACGGATTGACACCCTCCGCTCATCCGGCCTAGCGGCTCGCTATGATAGCTATCCCGGCGACCATGAGAACGGCGCCGAGGACGACCCTGGGAGTCACCTTTTCCAGATCCTTCAGGAATAAACGACTGAAGAGCACGCTGAAAAGCGGCGTCGAATCGAGAAGAGGCGCCATAAGGGAGACCTGTCCGAGATTTAAGGCGATATAGTTCAGCAGTTGGGCGAAAGTGGCAATGCACGCGGCGGCCATAAAAAAAGGGAAACTGCCCTTTTCGGGCCGGACCAGGTAAAGCTTTCCCGTGACAAGCAGGGAAATGAAATAGAGAACCAAAGAAGTCATCGTGCTAACGGCGGCCCCGGCGACAGGATCAGAAACAATCAGCAAACCTCCCCGGCGCAGGTTTTGAGACACCGCCGCCACCAATGCCGCGCCCACTGGAAAAAGAATGTCCAACAGCTTCCACTGCCGCTCGCCGCTTTGCGTCCATGAGATCATCCAGACCGCGGCCACGATCAGAGCGGTCCCCGCGTAGACTATTGGAGCCGGTCGCTCCCGAAGGAAAATGACCGCGAGAATGAGCGCAAACAAGGGACTGATGGCCCGAAGCGGAGCCGCTCGCGAAACACCGAGACGAGTGATCGCAGTATAGTAGAGCAGACGCGCCAGGAGAGGCTGGAAACATCCACTGAGCACAAAATAGATCGTCGCCGGCGATCCAAGCGATTGCAGACGAGAGCCACCGACCAGGTAGACCCAGATACACAGGGCCGACACGAAATAGCTCATGAATGCGGCGGCGAAGATGTTGGAAGTACGCGCGCCCAGGCGCACGAGAATGGCATCGCCGGCCCAACCCATTGCCGATAGGAGCGCGATAATCTCAGGACCCACCGGCTCGCCGCGCTCACTTACCGAGGCAACATCTCTTGTACTTCCGGCCGCTGCCGCAGGGGCAGGGATCGTTCCGGCCGGCAGGAGACGCTTCGTCTCCTGCGGCGGCCTGCGCGATCGGCCTCAGTTCATCGAGAGGTTTTCCCGCTCGCCAGAGAGAAGCCATTCTCTCCAGATTGGGTTTGGCATGAGTGAAAAACCGCTTATACCCGGCGCAAAGATAATTGAGTCCTTCCTCCCCGTCCGGAGTCTTGATAATCCGGTCTTTGGGACAGCCGCCGTTGCACATATCGAGGACCTCGCATTCGCGGCAATACCGGGGCAACGTGTCTCTCTTGTCCTGGCCGAACTTTCTCTGTTCCGGTCCGTCGACCAGCTCTGCAAGTCGGGTGTCTGTGATATTTCCCAGCCGATAGTTCGGCTCGACAAAATGATCGCACGAGTAAAAGTCCCCATTATGCTCGACCACCGGCACGTCGCCGCAGGTCTCGCGAAAAATGCAGAGCGAATGCTCCACGCCGCAGGCGGGGCGGGCCGCTTCGTCAAAGATCTGAATCATCACCCGGCCCACATCCTGCTTCACCCACTCATCAAAAACCGTGCATAGAAATTCGCCGAAAGCTTCGGCCGGAACCGTAAGTTCACTTACACCGCCCTGGCCGTCCCGCAACGATTCGACCAGAGGAAGAAACTGCAAGTATTCGACGCCGATGTCCTTGAAGAAACGGTAAACTTGTGTCGGATAGCGAACGTTGTAAGAATGGACCACGCAGAGCAGGTCACAGGTGATCCTATGCTGGCGCAGCAGTTTCCAGGCCCGCATGACCTGTTTGTAGGTCGGCTTCTGACCCTTCGTCACACGGTAGGCATCGTGCAGTTCCTGTGGCCCGTCGAGGCTGAGCCCGATGGAAAAACCTTCCGCCGCCAGAAATCGGCACCATCGTTCATCCAGGAGGGTTCCGTTGGTCTGGATGCCATTAGTGATTTTCAGCTCCGGCGGCTTGTGTTTCTTCTGGAAGGCAACGATTTTTTCAAAATAGTCCACGCCGAGGAGGGTGGGCTCGCCCCCGTGCCACGAGAAGTTTACGACGGGTCCCGGAGCCGCCTCGATGTGCTGGACAATGTACTCCTCCAGCATGTCGTCGGTCATCCGGAACGACTTCGTCTCCGGGTAGAGATCTTCCTTCTTCAAATAATAGCAGTAATGGCAGTCCAGGTTGCAGATAGCCCCGATGGGTTTCGCCATAATCTGAAAATCGCGGGAAGCTGGCGCCAACGCATTATCCTCCATGCAGGCAATGACGCTCGTGAAAGTCGATGTAGCCTACATAAATGCGCCAGCAATGTCTACGGTCCAAGACCGTGTTTACTTTGCCGTGCAGCGAATATGCGGCTCCGATTTTCGCAATATGCACCCGCCGCACAGGCGGTGCTCGGTACGTGCCGGCTTTGAGCCGCTCTAGAAGCCCCTCAAGATCTGACCTGCTTTGCCAGGTCTTGACAGATGAATTTATTTTCACTATAAGACGGCTTCGTGTTACTACGCCTTACCGACCGCCAAAAACTGATCTACGACTTCCTGGTCCGGACTGTCCGGGAAAAGGGATACGCCCCCTCCATCCAGGAAATTGGCTCCAGGTTCAGGATTGCCTCTACCAACGGTGTCTTCCGCCATCTCAAGGCGCTGGAAAAAAAAGGCTACATCCGCAGAGTGGGAAAGCGCGCCCTGGAGATCGTGAGCGCTCAGGGAAGATCGGTACTTTCAGATGTCAGGGAAGTGCCGGTTCTGGGAAGGGTCCCGGCTGGGAAGCCGCTTCTGGCGGAGGAAAACATCGAGGGATATCTGCCGGTGGCCCGAGAGCTGGCGCCGGGCAAAGAGGTCTTTGTCCTTAAGCTCAAAGGTGACAGCATGATTGAGGAGGGGATTCGGGATGGAGACTACGTCATCATCAGGCGTCAGGAGACAGCGGAGAATGGGGATATCGTCTGCGCCCTGATCGACGGCGAGGCCACGCTAAAGAAGTTCTATAAGAAGGGAAACGCTATTACGCTCAGGCCAGCCAACAAGAGCTACCGTCCTATCGTGGTCTCACAGAAAGAACGCAGCGGTTTCCGAATCCTGGGCAAAGCTATAGGGCTTACGCGGAAGCTTTAATCCCCTCTCCCTCGCCCATGGCGTGGGAGAGGGGAAGGGTGAGGGAAATTTCAATCGAGAAACTGGAATGGAGGGGCGGCGCATTCGCGCTGAAAGGAGGTTACCATGGAAAATACCAACGTAAGGAGTCTCGTTGACCACAGACTCCAAGTCACAAGGCGGAGCGCGGCCACGGAAAGCCCCTCTCCGCCCAGCCCACCGAAGCCTAGGTTGCTCGACCAGGTGCGTCAGGCCATCCGCGCGCGCCAGTACAGCCCAAGGGAAGACTCAGGAAGACTCAGGGACGCTGTTGACTAGATAGACAAACTAAAGTATGGGAGAAGAAAATCCAGGGTGGCGTATCGTATGCCGAGGCAGGCAAGACTCGATAGTCCAGGGACACTGCACCACGTGATGATCCGAGGCATTGAAAAGCGGCGTATCGTCGATGACGATACGGATCAAAGGGACTTTGTGCGGCGACTCGGATGCCTGGCGGAGGAAACCAAGACGCCGATTTATGCGTGGGCATTGATGACCAACCATGCGCACTTGTTGCTTTGCAGCGGGGCCTTGGGATTGGCCAAATTTATGCGGCGACTGTTGACGGGTTATGCGGTGAGCTACAACTTACGGCATCGCCGGCACGGACCTCTGTTTCAGGACCGGTACAAATCGATTGTGTGCGACGGCGACAGCTATTTTACCGAGCTGGTGCGCTATATACACTTGAATCCGCTAAGGGTGCAGTTGGTGAAAGATTTAAAGGGACTGGAGAGATATCCGTATTGTGGGCATGCAACGGTCCTAGGAACGCAGGCCAACCCCTGGCAAGACAGCGAGAGCGTTCTGGCGCAATTTGGCAGGCAAGATTCCGAGGCGAAAGAGGCGTACCGGCGATTTGTTACAGAGGGAGTCGCGTTGGGGCGGCGACCGGAGCTGGTCGGATGGGGGCTGACACGAACGGCTGGGGGATGGTTTGAAGTGAGATCCAGGCGACAACGTGAAGGAAGGGAGCTGACTGATGAGCGGATATTGGGGAGCGCCGGATTCGTAGAGCGCATTCTTAGAGAGGCGGATGCGCGCACGGTGCGGCAACATGCAACGAAGAAGGGAAACCGAAGTGCCGAGCGTGTGGTCGCTGCGGCATGCAAGAAGAACGGAGTATCGCTAACGGAACTGCGAAGCGGGAGCCGTCGGGGCCGGCTGCCTGCGGTGAGAGCGGAGATAGTTCGAGGGCTGGTGGAAAACTACGGAGTGGCAATTGCCGAGGTAGCTCGCCAAGTGGGGATCTCGACCTCCGGGGCTTCGAAGATCCTGACAAGGACTATTACCCCGTTTTGGCGTGGGACGCAACGGGAGCTCCAGCCGATACAATCCGATCCGTGGGACAAAAACTGATTGATCAAGGCGCGGCCCATTTCTGTCTGTGGGGGCCTGATTGTGAACGGGTACACCACCTCATTGATGAGGTGGAGGCGTTGCGGGAGTCTGCTAAGCCGGACGATGAATCTGTGATTATGACCGATTGGTTTCATGCTCAGCCCTTGTCAGAGGCAATTTGGTTTGTTCTTTATTGTACTTGTCCAGATGATCCGTTCATTGATGAGTGCGGGTCAACTGTTGCGATTTGCGTCGGTTCCTCGGATTGGGCGGCTGAGATCCGATCAGCACTGAGTGATCCGAGAAAGTTTTCAGATCAGTTGTTGGCTTCTAATCATGAGAAGGGGCCCGTATAACCCTTGGGTTGAGAAGGACGCGGCGGACCGCGCCTCTCACCCAAAGCGTTAGCCAGTCGGATGATTTTGTGCTAGTTTTCATGACGTGGAGAAGAAAGAGAAGTCGGTCCCTGACCCACTGATCACTACGTCCCCCGATCGTCTGAGCGGGACTCCCGTCTTTGCCGGCACCCGTGTCCCCGTGCAGACTCTTGTCGATTACCTTGAAGAAGGCGACTCTTTGGACGACTTTTTGGCGGACTTTCCTAGCGTTTCTCGTGAACACGCCATCGCAGTCCTGGAGCTCGCGAAGTCAGCCCTCCTTGCCAAGGCCGTCGCCGCGTAGCTGCTCAAGTGCGAGTGCTCCTCGATGGCTGCGTGCCAAGCCGCCTAGCCAGTGAATTGCCGGGACATGAAGTTCGAACGGCGCCGCAAATGGGCTGGGCTGATCTCGATGACGGGCCGCTCCTTGATGCGATGGCCGAGCGCTTTGACGTGCTTGTTACCGTGGACAAAAGTCTTCCGAAACAACAGCGTATCGACGACCGACCTTTGGCCGTGGTCGTCCTGCGAGCGAAGACGAATCGCTTAGCGGACCTGCTTCCGCATGTTCCCAGGCTCCGCGCTGCGCTTGAGAACGCCCGGCCCGGTCAGGTTTACGAGATTTCTGGCTAACCATTGGTTTGAGAAGACGCTGAGAGACGCGCCTCTCACCCAAGACGTTAGGCTCATAGGTGACAAGAGGAGTGTTTCGGGGTAAACGGATATTGTGAAGCGGAGCGTATACGTGGAAACGACGATTGTCAGCTATCTGAGTGCTCGGAGCAGCCGCGATCTGATCGTTCGTGCTCACCAGGAAATAACCCGACGCTGGTGGCGCAAGCGGTCAGAGTTCGACGTCTTTGCTTCTCCGCTCGTCATGGAAGAAGCCGGACGCGGCGATGTGCGAGCGCGAACCCGACGGCATCGGGTTTTGCGTGACTTGTCGTTGCTGGAAATTAACGATGAGAGCAGGGCCGTCGCCCGCCGTCTTCTCGCCAAAGGACCGTTGCCCGCTCAAGCCGAAGGCGACGCGCTGCACATCGGCATTGCTGCCGCCCACGGGATGGAATACCTGGTTACGTGGAACTGCCGGCATATCGCTAACGCATGGATCCGTCCGCAGATTGAGGAAATTATCCGTGACCTCGGGTACGAGCCTCCGGTGCTCTGTACTCCGGAGGAACTCATGGAGGAATGAATATGCGTGATCCAATCGTCGAAGAAGTGCGCCGGGCTCGTGCAGCATACGCGGCCCAATTTGACCACGATCTCGACCGAATTGTTGATGATCTGAAGCGTCGGCAGGAGCGAGGTGAGTTCAAAGTGGTGCGCCGTGCGCCTCGGCCTGCGCGCAAGCTACCCCGTGCTCGATCGAGGCGAACCGCCTAACGAAACGGCTGCAGGCGACGGCGGGAAGCTTGATCGAATGATCGGTTGTACTTCTCTTGTAGCTTACTGCTGGTTCGATGCCGCGCCTGAGCCGCAGCGTTAAGCTCTCCGGACTAGCATTGAAGGGTACTCATCGGTATACTGCTCACCGATGGCAGAACTGCGCTTCGAATGGGACCCGAAGAAGAACCGAGAGAACCAACGAGATCACAAGGTTTCATTTGAGGAAGCGGAAACGGCCTTTGCAGACGAGCACGGTCTCTTGATGGCCGACCCGGATCACTCGGAAGACGAAGATCGGTTTATTCTGCTGGGCTTGAGTGCTAGACTACGGTTGTTGGTCGTGTGCCACACCTATCGTGAGGAAGATGAAGTGATTCGCCTCATTTCGGCCCGCAAGGCGGACCGATCAGAGCGGGCCCAATACAGTAGACGGTGGAGACGATGAGAAAACATTACGACTTTTCCCAGGCTAAACCGAATCCCTACGCCAAACGACTGAAGAAAGAAGTCACGCTCCAGCTTGATGAGCGGACGGTAGCCTATTTTGAGGGACTCGCGGAAGAGACAGGGATTCCTTCTCGAACACTCATTAAGTTATACCTGCGCGAGTGCGCGGCGAGTCGGAAGCGGTTGGCCCTTCAATGGAAACCGGCGGCGTGAGGAACGCAGCTTAACAAACGCGCTGCACCGGACCACGGCCACGCCACAACTCCGGAGAATATACGGTTCCGTCTGGCCGTGGCCAGTGATCGCGAGCGTTGTGCGCAAAAAAGTCGGAGGCACGCATGAGTTGCCCCTTCTGTAATATTGAAGGTCTACGGACTCGAATGTTTTACGAGAACGAAAGGTGGTTCGCGTTCTTAACAGCTCCCTACCATACAAGAGGACACGCAATAATTGCCGAAAGACCATGTGGTTCGGTGTGCCCAAGAGTAGACCGACGTGGTTGGGGCGATTTGTCTTGTTTTGGCGCTACCCTCGGCGAGGTCGCTACGACCCTGACTAGACATTATGGCCCTAAAGACATCCTCTTCTCCTCTCTAAGGGGGGATGTTACTCATTTTCATGTACACCTGCTCCCCCTCTGGGCTGACGAGGAGGATTCATGGCGCGAAGGCAAAGGCGATAGTTACAAAAGAGGACACCTGATGGAATTTCTCGGCAATTTAGAAAGACAAGCAAACGAAGAGGCTGAGCATGAGCGCAGAACGAGGCAAATAACCGAAGATGATCAGCGTCGGGAGATCTCTGAGACGCTTAAGCCCCAAGTCGAAGAGCTTAGAAAGGTCTCAGGATATTCTGATGCACAACAAAACAATCCAGCGGATGGCTGAGGGCCCCCGCTGATTTCAGTCGTTAGGTCTATGGGAAGAGTCCCACGAACTGTTCATCCGTGGGAAGAAGGTGGACCTATGAAGACAGTGGACTTGAGTAAGGGAGATCACAGTCTCTCTGAGATCTTGGAGATGGCGAAGTCTGACGCAGTGCTGTTGCACTTGGCCGCGGGCGAGGATTTCCTTATCGAACGGGCCGAACAGTTCGATCGAGAACTCGCATCGCTGGGCGCGAGTCCGGCCTTTATGTCCTTTCTCAAAGACCGCTCAAAGGAGAGCAAAGCTCTCTCTCTAAAAGAAGTGAGAGAGAAGCGTGGGCTGTAGGCAGACGACAGGCCAAACCGGAACTCCCGCCGAACAAGAGGTTGTATTTCTGCAGATCCGCACATCAGGACATGATCACCGGCCCGACGGTGCCATCTTCATCTCGCCTAACGCTTCCCTTACAATGCTAAAGTCCACGACTCTGCTGAGCGGCACTTCTTCTTTGATCTTTAAGGCCTGCCGCGCGCGATTGATGTCGAGCAGCAAGCTTTCCTCGCTCACAAGCCCATCCGGGCTTTGGCCGCGCAGGTAGAGATCATAAGAGGCGGCAGCCACAGAAGGCTCCAGCTTAAGCCACTCGGACATGACCCTGACGGTTTCGCTTTTGTTCTCCCGGATGAAGGTCTGAGCTTTCAAGACGGCCCGAATCATCCGCTTGATCTGTCCCGGGTTTTCTCTCAGCTTGTCGGTATTGACGGTAAAGCCCGAAACGCTGCCCTCAAAAACGTCCGCGGCCGCCATCAAACGCCCGAAACCTTTCGCCTCGGCCTCAAAATTGAACGGCGGCGGCAGAATAGCGCTCTCAATTTTGCCCGCCAGAAGCGCCGTCAAGCGCGGCCCGCTCCCGGCGATCTGCAGAGCCTGAACGTCTTTTTCCAAATCCATGTTCGCCTGGCGGAGAATAGCCCGCAGCAAGAACTCCGTCGTGTCGCCATATCCGGCGAAACCCACGATCCTCCCCCTGAGCTCGTTCAAAGAGCGAATCTCCGGCTTTGCCACCAGCACGTGGAGCGGCCTGCGGTTAAAAGACATGACAACGCGGACGGGCAATCCTCGCACGGCGCTTCGCAGGCCTCCGCCCGATGACGTTGAGTAATCGATTCCCTTAGTCGTCAGCGCCACAATGGTAATCGTCGTGGCCATCTGTATCAGCTCCACCTCCATCCCTTCGGCGCGAAACAGCCCCTTCACCTGAGCCACTCGGGGAGCTATAAAGCTAAGCGAGAAACTCGGCATTCCGACCCTGACTTTTTCCAGCGGCTGAGCGGAGGAAGGGAGAGGAAAAAAGAGAAAACTAAGATTGAGAAGACCCAGCAATAGACATCTACAAGCCATCGGCATGACGTGGTTAACCTTTCCGAAAGAAAAGTCGCTTAGAATCTCTTTCCGTTTGCCTATGCGTACAGACAGTACCCCCCACCTTAATCCTCCCCCGCAAGGGGGGAGGAAATGTGGTGAGATTTGAAAAGGTAATGG
>JACQUW010000197.1 GCA_016210115.1 Deltaproteobacteria bacterium
TAGTGCTGTAGAGCTAGTAACGAACCGCAGAAAAGTGTGGTTACAGCGCAGCCGCCGTTACTGCCGCGCCGTTTACTTCGACGGCTTAAGGTGGATCAATTTCACCTAGCAGAGGTGGATCAATTTTGGTTAGCGCCGAAGGGGACTTCGATCATGCCGATTCTATCGAGCAAGGACCCGAGACTTTGGAGCGGTAGCGCTGGATCTGAACGGGAGTGCAGCCGCATTCCTTTTGGGGATCGGCCACTTGGCTTTCCGGAGAGGCTTATCCTGGCCCGGCAGTTCCTCGGCCTCACAACCAGAGAGCTATGGCCAAACGGCTCGGGGTTGACCCAACCAAGCTTGGTTTCTGGGATATTGGAGAGCGGAGGGAGTCGAGGAGGCTACTGAGAAAGGTCCAATCCCTTGTCGGGTTTGTCCCCGTCGTTCGAGGACGCAAAAGTGACGAGCCAATGTGAATCAGTGTTTACGGAATCGACAAAACAATTTTTCCAAACTGTCGGCGTTCTTCCAGCATCCGATGAGCGTCGGCGACATCGTCTAACGATAAAACCTGATGGATTACAGGCTTGATTCTCTTTTGCTTTACCAGCTCCAGTGCCTCCAAGAGCTCACCCTTACTTCCCAAAGAGGAAAAAATCAGGTCGGCGTTCTTCTCTCGTGCCTTTGAGAGCCCAAACGTTAAATTATCACCTGCCAAGCTACCGCTGGCACAAGTCACAATTCGTCCACGCTGGGCAAGCACATCGATGCTCTCGACGAAGGTCTGGCCCCCAACTGGATCAACGACCATATCAACGCCGCGGCCATTAGTGAGTTGGAGCACTTCCTCAACGAATTTCTTCTGCCGGTAATTAATGACCTCGTCAGCCCCCAGATCAAGCGCCCGCTGAAGCTTGGCTTCAACGCCAGCAGTCGTAATGACCCGAGCTCCAAAAGACTTGGCAATCTGGATCGCCATAGACCCGATCCCACTACCAGCGGCATGGACCAGAACCTCTTCGCCGGCCCGAAGTCTGCCTCGTGTGATCATCATTGGCCAGCACGTAATCAGAGCCAGCGCAAAAGAGGACGCCTCCCCAAACGTGAGGTCGGCTGGTTTGGGAATCACGTTTGCTCGCGGCACCTTGATGTACTGAGCATACGTCCCGGGCAACTCGTTACCCAGTGTGCCCTTCGCAGGGCAGCACTGATCGCTACCAGCAAGACACCAAGAACAGTAACCGCAACCTACCACATGAGTCAGCAGCACGGCGTCTCCCGGCTTCAACGCTGCAACGCCTTCGCCCAGCTGGGCTACAATGCCGGCCCCGTCACCACCCAAGATATGGGGCAGCGGGATCTTGAGTTTCCTCGGCCCGCGCCGGCCGAGGCGACCCTGGATATCACGGTAATTCAAGGCGCAGGCTTTTAATCTAACAAGTACCTCACCGTGGCCTGGTTTGGGTTCTGGAATCTCTTCCAATCGAAGTTGTTCCGTTCCGCCGTGTTCGTGGATTCTAACAGCTTTCACCGCGTCCGCTCCCTTTCTTTATCTAGATAGACACCCGGGACAGCAGCTTTACAACGTCCGACACGTCTTCAAGATTCTCCAACCTCTCCAATAGTTCGAGCGCCTTTTCTGTCCTCTCGCTGGGGATCGGAAAGGCGGTGAAACCGGCGCAACCGCGAAAGTTACGGAGAATCTCCTCATAAGAAATCGGGTCTCTAGGGTTCCCCTTTGCGTACTCAACTCGTTCGACAAACCTGGAGCCGTCTTTCAGAAGGATGTCTACGATGGCGGGCTTGGCATCCATGGGCCATTCATCAAGCTCCTCGCTTAGCACCGGGTTTACCCGGCGAGCCAGCTCGACTACGCGACGGTCACGGAGGGCCTCCGGTAAGAAGTCTTCGAAGCCGAGTTTACGGCCCATGATAATCCGTGCCACCGTATAAGGCACACTGAACTGAGCGTCGACCACTCCCCGAGGGCTTTGCTTAATCTCCAGCTTTGCCGGGTCACCAGCACCGAAGCTACTGTCGAGAACACGTCGGCTGACAGTCACGCTAACCTTTTCAACCTGCTCAGGCCTTATGTCGTAGCGTTCTACGAGGTTCATCGTGGCGGTGACTGCAGCATGAGTGGAGCGGCAGCTGGGGTAAGCCTTTGGCCCGACCTCCACGATCTCAAAGCGTCTGCCTAAATCGGCCAGCAAAACGTCGTAGTCACCCTCCTCTCCATGGAACAGACGGAAGTAGCCGTTTTTCCCCGTGAGGACACTCCGGTTGGCCGGGTACCCGACGGCCGCAAGTTCTGCGGCAAACACGCCGTTACGAGCGGCAAGTCCAGCAGTAAGCCGCTTTGTTAGAGAGGGAGAGCTGGTACTCCTACCGCTGATAGCGACACCTGTATAGGCGATTCCTAGAGCGTCAAGAAGACTTTCCTCGCTTAGTCCCATTAACTTGCCTGCCGCAGCCGCCACAGCAAACGGGCCTAGCTCGGGAGCGCTAGGATGCGCAGGCTTTGGGTTAATAGCCAGGCCCATCCGGATGCCAAAATCCACCGCCGTGCAGACCGCGGTTATCAGTTTCTTGCCGCTGACATTTCCCAGCCGCTCGGCGGTCGCGAGCGCAGCCGGAATTGCGCAGACGCTACTTTTATAATTAATCCGGTCGTCGTTGTTCTGGAATTCACCGGCCTCAGCCATGACACTGTTCACCAAAGCCGCATGGGGTGAGGGCACAAGTGACCCAAAGACCAAAATATGGCTTTGTCTAGCGCCACCCCAATCCGTGACCAGCTCGGCAACGGTACCGCAACCCTCAGTTGAAGATCCCGCCAGAATGGTACCGATCGTGTGAATCAGGTGGTTCTTTGTTGCTTGAACAGCCTCTGGAGGAAGGTCATCAAAGGTGGTTTGAAGCAGGCTCCGCGCTAGACGTCTCATCGGATCGGCTTCCATTTTCTACTCCTTGGTAAGTTAAACTCGAAGCTGCGGTACGCTCGCGCGTGCGGTTCTCACTCAAAACGCTGCCAGCGCGTAATCATCCTCTTTTGGTCTGTGACCATGGCCCTATCGGCGTGCTCTCTATAGTTTGGTACCGCATTGAGAAGAAAGATATCATCGTAGGTGCCGTTGCCGTTGCCCATAAATCTTTGGTGCGGGTGTCCGTGGTTTCCGCAAGGGGGAAACGGCAAGCCATATTTTCCCCATAATTCGTAGTATTCCCTCATGATCGACGCATAGTATTCCAAGGGCACCGGTGGCTGCTCATAATTCTGGACCAAAAACGAACCGGGCTCCCGCGACCATGTCGTTATTCGTGGAAATACTCCGTGCCTCATCAGAGTCTCGAACCCCTCTCGGGTCGATTGCACCGCCTCTCTTACTGTAGTGAACCCATAGGGTTTGGACATCTCCGCACCCCCTACGAAATTCGGCCTTACATTTCCTTCCCCCAGCACGTCTACAGCATCAATTAACCGCTGAATCCACTGCTCCCGGCCAATACGTCTCGCCTTGCCGGGATTCATCCATTCAAAAAGCCGCTCGTCCCACACTTCAAGATTAGCCTCTTGGCAATCCAGACCGGCAGCCCGGTAGCGTTTCATGGTTTCCCGATCCTTCGCGTTGGTTTGGACCGTGATATATCTTCGTTTTCCATCCCACTTCAACGCGGAGATGTACTCCATGTAGAATTTGTCCTCATCCTTTCCCCTGAGCTTTCCCGTGATCGTTCCGCCGGTCACGATAAGGCGCAGTGGAATTGGAAAGCCAACCTCTTCTGCCATTTCCTCTTCGATTGCTTTTGCCACTTCCACAACCGCATCGACAGGCTTTACCGGAGCATTGAAGGTGAAGGCCCGCGACTCTTTCATCTGGTGAGCGTTCGAGTTGATGTCGCAAAACCTGCACTCCTCGTCCGGTCCCCAATACTGGCAGAACCGAAACACGGTGACGAAAAACCCGTACGCTATGATCTCATTGTACGGCGTGCCGTCGGATAGCTTCTTCATTGTGTAGCGCATGCGCTGAGGATAGGTAACGTCACAAATCGGAATTCCATCTGCCAAGAGCTGCAAACCGTTTTCCGTCACATCGACACAGTACGGTGACCTCGGATCGGCCCGCACTTGCACCACCACAGGCCTAAGATCATACTCGCCACCGTGCGGAAGAATCCATTCCGGAAAGCGTTTGAACTCCTTGCCCTTCATATCCGACATGGAGATCAGGTCGTGAGAAAATAATCGGTAGCTTTTTAGCTGAGAGACCTTCTCTGCCTGTTCCAGTGCTCTTTCCGTAAACCAATATCCGAGGCGCAGGAGGTCATTCTTGAAAATCACCTCTGATGGTACTTCGGGATACTCCTTAAAGAGCCTGTCTAGCTCTTTGCGTCGCGGCTCTAGCTGGCGTTGTCTCTCTGACTGACGCGAGCCACCGGCCAGCGAATTTGCCTCCGGTCCTTCCATGTTATAGCCTCCTGTGTATCTCTTGTTGTAAGCGCCCGCTCCCAATGCACGTCTGAGTTTCGAAAAACGCCTATTTTCCTGGGGCACCATACTTATTGCGAATCTGAGCGATAAACCCACTTTCTTCCATTTCTTTTACCAGACTGTTCTCTATGACGTCGGCAGGGTTTTTATCCCTTGCCTTGGTATTTCGCAGGGCCATCGCGTCCAGAGCGTTTTGCAAACTCCTAAGCGAGGAGTGGGGGACTTCTGGATAAAGATACTGGACAAACAGCGAGTAGGTTTCCTCAAGCGCATCCTGGTCCTCCATTCTAAGACTCGAAGCCATGATTTTCTTGGTCTCTTCTTTGTGTGTTTTGTAAAAGTAGATTCCTTCTGTGATCGCTTTGAGAAAGCTCATCACGGTATCACGGTTGGTTTTTAGGTAGTGGCGTATAACCGCGATTCCCATGGTTTGGAATTCCAGGTCCAACGCCGGAAAATTGACGAGCTTTCGAAATCCCATCTTCTCCATTTGTCCCGTGAACGGTGGCGTTACGATCACAGCCTTCACTTTGCCTGTGGCCAGAGCAGCCACTCGCTCCGCATTCCCGCCAATCGAGAGCAGGGCGACGTCCTTGTGCGGTACCAGACCTCCCTTTCGGAGCGCGTAATTGGCGGCAAATTCTGACTGCCCTCCAAGTCCGGCAATTCCGATGCTCGAACCCTTGAGGTCCTGAAGGCTCTTAATGGAAGGCGCTACCATAACGCCCGAATACAACTTGTTAACCAGACCAGCCACCTGTACAACATCGAGCCCACCGATGGCCACAGAGAGAGTTCCGCTGCCAGACATTAGCGCAACCTGAATGTCTCGTGATATCAGCGCAGAAGCAGTGAGCGGGACGCTTTGGAGATAGACGATCTCTGCATCGAGGCCATGGCGCTTAAAAAGACCGGCCTTCTGAGTCACGAAAATTACCGCTGTTGACCCGCTCAGAGAGGTTACTCCCGCGGTGATTTTTTTTGGTATGGCTTGAGCGTGAAGAATCGATACCGCCGCAAATACAGAAAAAACCATGGGGAGAACGAAGCCAGCATTCACCATCCTCTTAACAGTCGGCTCAGTCATTTATATCCTCCTAGGAGTGGGTAACTTGGGCCTCTGTGGAAACTCGTGCCAAAAAACCTCAGCGGTAAGCCGTCCGCAATGACAAGTTCCAAGGAAAACCAGCTAGGACGATCTGATTCCTAGAAACGAGCTTCTATCTATCAATATCCCCTGCAAGTCAAATTCATTCCGCCAAACCAATCCACCCCGCCAGTGATGCAGAAAGAGCTGGGCAAGGTAAGCTCATTCCACGGTGAGAATGGCTTGTCTCCGGCGTAGAGTTGCACGAGCTGGGTATTTCCGGCCCCGATGACTTTGTCCGGCACCCCTATTTTGACGTCGCGTTCGAAGCTGCCAGTCGATATGATGTTTGTCGCCTCGGGAACATAGAACACAAGCGGCAGCTCAGTTCCGTCTTTTCCACCCCACTCTGGAGTCAAGAAAACCATCTTCAGACCTTTTTTTTCGCAGGCCTGCACCGTTAGCATCACATCCATGAAATTATTTCCCGATGTGCTTGTTCTCGTGATAATGGCGCCATCTGCCCTGAGAAGCTTTGCCATCTGGGAAGCGCATGCCGCGGTAACCTGTTTGCCAAACTCAGTTTCGAACCGGGTCTTTTGCAAAATGACACCAAGGAAGTTCAGGGATTTTCCGTGATTTCTGAGAAGTTCAAGAACCATCGGTTGGTTCATCCATGCCCAGGTTGTCGTGCCCGTGCCGCCCCCCCTGCGTGCGTCCGTGGTGACCGCGCCATCAAGGAGTTCATTGGGATGCAGGAATATCGGGAGTGACTCCCGTATCGGCAGCCCATAGTAGGCGATGCCGGAATGCGGGTGGTGCCACGTTGTTAAAGAAGCAAGAATATAGACGATCCGGGGCAGAGACGGATCGACCTCGGCCAGCTCGAAAAGCTCTACGCTTTCAGGAGGCTTGTCCCTGGTTATTTCCGCCAAGCGTTGGGCAACCCGGAACTCAGCGGATTGAATCGATGCGTGAGCTTCAAGCTCCGTCACGCCATCTACAAGTTCGAAGATCGCGACGAGATTGATAGTTGACCCAAAGGGCGTCAGCCGCGCTGCCGAACCCCACATGTCCACGATTCCCGAGTTTGGCGCTGCCGTACCGCTTAATATCGTCGAGTGATACTCTGCTGAGGCTACGACGCTAACTCCTGAGAGCCTGTGCGTCCTCCCTTCACCCACAGTCTCCACGGCACCCAGGATACCGGGGAAAACGCACCCCGGCCCTGACGCTTTAACGCGAGGCTCTACTGCGTCCCGAACGTTAACTATTCTCGTCTTTTCTTCAGGAAACGTGATGTCCAAATGGGCTGAGGCGATTCTCTTGTCCTCAAGAATGAGCGATGTCAACTCGTGCCTGTCAATCTCGAGGAGACCGTCCTTATAGCTAGTTCGGCTAGTCCACCGGACATCTTTGACCGGGAATGTCGCCAGTTCGAGCTTCATGTTCTCTCCTATCCGGAGGTGAAAGTAATATCGGGCAAAAATACTGTCGGGTCACGGACCTCTGTCTGAAGGGCGTGCAAAGCCCGCTGCACGATCTCTAGGCGTAAGGCTCTATCGGCTGCTTCAGATAAGTTTGGGTCGCCGCACGGGTGGGGAATCTTCGTCCCGCTTATGATTCGCTTTGCACCGAGTTGTTCTGCCAGCGATGTCATTGCAGTTATGTAAGCTACTGGCATTCCCTCTTTTTCCATTGCCTTCGCTATCGCAGCGCCGCTGCGAGTACACGAACCTCAGGTTGCCACCAGCAGAACTCCACCCACGCGATGCGCCTGCATGTCCAGCGCGATTTCTCTGCCAATATCCTGCATGACCGAAATCAATCCGCGCGCTCCAGGCGTAGCGTAAAAATCGAAGTGCAGCCCGTCAAAAACGCCTGCTCTTTCGAGTTTCCGGCAAGCATCAAGGGGAACACCGTAGTTGGGATTTTTTTTCATAAACTCGGTGTTGTAGCCACCGTGAACGACTTCCCAACCGGAATCCTGCATCGAGTTTAGGTTCTCGATCGAGTATTTTGCCCATTTACTATTTTGATATCCCCTGAAGCCGTCTGGGTTGCCGAGAGGGACAATCCCAGAGGTGGTAACGAGCGCCAGCACGGTCTTGGAAAGATTCAGAACTGGAGGAGCGGCGGGAACAACGTCGAGGGATTCGATGGGGATTTCCGTCGTGACCGGACGACCAGAGAGTTTATCCAACAACATGCTAACGGCTCTTGCCGCGCCGCTGCGCGTTGCAATCTCATCGACTCGAATGCCTCGAGGGAGGTAACCTTCTTTAGCTGGCGGCCCTATAGTTGAGCCGGCGGCCAGCTTTGAGACGAGCAGTGCTATGCTGTAAAGCGCGCTCTCCATACCTACGACAGCTTCGGTCGTGGGAAGGAGGAACAGGCTCCTGTTTTTGTGTTGTTTGTAGATCTCGGCTCCCGGATTATCCGGATGCATGCCAGTGACGCACTGTAATGCCAACGAAGCGCTTACAGAATGACAAACCTGAGCACAAGCGACACCGTATCTTCCGGACGCGAATGCGGGACCAGCAACCAAGAAGTTCACATCACGGATACGGGCAATTTCCAGAATTGATGCCAGTACTTCATCCGTGCGCTCAGCGAAGTAGTTGTCGCCGCATAGTGCGGTAACGACAATCTCGGCGGAGCCTTCCATTAGGCTTTGGAGACGTTTGCCTGGTCCCACGGGCCCTTCAAGGAAGGCCACTGGTGTCCCTGCTTTCTCCTCCCCACCGATGCCGGCAAAAAACTGGTTTAGATAGTGCATGACACGTAGTTTAGCCACGGTGGTACCCTCGCTCTCAAATCACCTTTATTTATCTGGATTTCTAATAGCCTGGTTAGTCGAACCGTCCTAATACGCATTACAGGTCCAGGAACCGTGGCCCCAATTATCGACTCCGCCAATGACCATGTCCCGCGCATCCAGCGTCAAAGCGTCCCGGGCTGGGACGACCGGAGCTCCGGGATAGCTTAGAATCCGAATCTGCTCATAGGCGCCCACAACCTTTTCTGCTGGCGGTAACTCCAGCTGGCGATCCCGGCTGCCCGTGCTTACCACGGCGGTCGCTTCAGGTAGATAGTAGAGTAAAGGAGAATCGATTCCTTGTTTTCCGCCATATTCGTATGTAGCCAATACTGTTTTTATTCCGCGTTTTTCACACGCTTGAACCGTCAGCATAAGATCGACAAAGGCATTCCCCGAGGCAGTCCAGCATACCAGAGCAGCGCTCGCGCCCAAGCTACCCGCTACGTGTGCGGTATTTTGAGCAATGACTTCCTTCCCATGGTGAGTTTCGAAGCGGATCCGTTCCAAGATAACTCCTACGAAATTCAGACGCTGGCGGTGTTCGCCGTAGAGGTGAAACACCATGGGATGGTTCTGCCAATCCCAGGTCCGTGGCACATAGCCTATACCTCGGGTGGTGTTTATCGATACGGCTCCGTCCAAGAGCTCGTTAGGGTGCACCACAGTGGCCATTGAATCCCGAATGGGAAGGCCATAGTAGGTAAGGCCGGAGTGCGGATGGTGGCTATCGGTAACGCACCCTTGAATTAGCACAACCCGTGGCAGCTTTCGTTTCTCTTTGCCTAACTCGTATTTCACGACGTTTACGGGGGTTTGTCCGATCGTAATCTCAGCCAGCTTCCTGCCCACTTCGCATTCCGCCCGCTGTATAGCAGTATGAGCCTCTAGCTCAGACAGCCCCTTCTTCAACCGAAGGATTAGCACCAGGTTCACGAGTGAGCTGAAGCGCGACGCCTCAGCGCCAGGTCCCCACATATCAAGAATGGCGCTGCGCTGAACTGTAGTTCCAGAACGGACCGTCCCCTCGTATTCTGCCGTGGTGATAACAGCCATTCCTGATAAACGATGCGTCCGTCCTTCCCCAACAGGTGTTACAGGCCCAAGAATTCCAGGGAAAACCTGTCCTTTCCCCTGTACCTTGACCCTGGGCTCCACTACATCTCGAATACCGGTGATCCTCACCTTCTCTCCGGGAGAAACCACTGCCAGGTCTGCATCCTCTATTGCCTTGTCTCGAACGATCAATGCCCGAAGCGTTTCTTTATCGATCTCCAGTGTTCCAGAGTGATAATCGAACGCGCTGCCCAGACTTGCCTGGAACACCGGGAACTCCGCCATCTCAAGATTCATGGGGCGCTGTTTTAGAAGCATTGTCTGACTATTTTCCTCCATAATAACTGTAGGCCTGATCAATAAAGCCGCTCTGGTCAAGCCTGCGGAGGAATCTGCTATCGGTAAGATCCTCCACTCGTACTTTGGCTACTCTAGGATCCCGAGTTTTCGCCAGTCGTTGTATGTTGCTGAGTCCTTCGAGCGATGGGTACGGCTTATGATCGAATCCTGCCATCATATCCTGGTAACCCTCTTCGGCAAGTGATGGATCTGAAATCCGAAGGCGCTTCATGAGCGTGTCAATGACAATGGGTTTGTTTCTAGCAGCCAGAATAAAAGCCTGGCTTTCTAAAAGAGCCTTTAAAACCTTCTCCAAGGTCGCCGGGTTTTCGTAAACGTAGTCCTTCTTGACAACGAGGCCCGAACTCATGATCGGGAGATTGACCTGCGAGAAATCCCCGAGGACAGAAAAGCCCTTGTGTTTCATCTTGCGGCTGAAGGCACTATCGAGTGCTGTAACGTCAATCACTCCTTTCTCCAGCGCCTGGCTAAGAAGCGTTTGGTCGCCGATTACAAGGAACCGGACGTTATCCCGGCGAGGGTCTAAGCCTAAATGTTCCAACCAAAGCATCGCTCCCATCCAGAGTGTGCCTCCAAGGCTGCTGACGCCGTAAAGTTTCCCTCGAAGGTCGTTCGCATTGTGGATGCCTGGCCTGACCACTAAATTGTTCATGAATCGGCTGGTAAACGTAGCGACGATTTTTACCTCTACTCCTCCTGCGGCAGCACCCAGAGCGGCTGTTCCGCCGGCGTATCCAAAGTGAACATCCCCAGCCGTGAGAGAAGCAATGAGCACAGGGCCTCTGCTCATGAGGATGAGATCGGCCTCAATTCCGTTCTTGGCAAAGAAACCACGCTCCTGGGCAATCCAAAGGATGGCTGTGCGCGCGTTCATAGAGGCATGGGCAATGACCACTTTGGTCAAATTGGGCGCCGCCTCAATTTCGGGGCAACTCGCTGCTGTCATGAAGGCGGCGAAGACAAGCGTAAAGGCGTTTCTCATCTGACCTCCACTGCTAAGCCCTCTGCGATCATTGATAATCCAACGTCTCAATGATTTCTCTTAAACTTCCTTTATTTTTGCCCGTTTCACCGGCCGTTTCAGAACTTAGCCCCTGGGGCCAAAGATCTGATCAAACTTCCTCGCATACTGGTTAAGATTCAAGATTACAGCCGGGGAAACTGCCAAGAGATCCAGGAGCGCTGGATCCAACGGGGAATTTTTGGAGCGCACACCTGGCAAGACGGGATTATATCCTGCCTTAAGATATTCGATCTGGCCTTCTTTGGACGTTAGAAAATCAATCATGAGCCTGGCCGCATTGGGATGAGGCGGTGCAGAGGAAAGACCGACTTTCGACAGACCGCCAATTATTGGTTTAGTAGTTCGCACCCAATCCACTGGAGCCCCTTTGCTTTTCAACTGTTCCATAATGTGGGCATACCCAAGCGAAAGCGGCAATTCACCAGCCGCAGTTAACTGCGCAAGCAAATTATGCCCTTTGTGCCAACGGATTTGCTGCTGAGCTATCCCTACTAAGAGCCTTTTCGCTTTCTCCTCTCCGAGATATTCCATCATCCCACCCAACCAGTGGTATTCCTCGGGATCCATGCCGATCTTTCCCTTCCATTTTGCGTTGGTTAGGTTTTGCCAATCTTGAGGGACCTCGTCCTTAGAAACCAATGTCGTGTTGTACGAAAGGACATAGTACGTCATGTTAACCCCTGCCCAATATCCCTGAGGATCCTTAAACCTCGCCTCAATAAGATTAGTGCCTGCTGTGCGAAAGGGGGCTAGAACTCCTAAGTCCTGGATGAATGGCAGAAGCTGACCGTTTACGACATCAAACAGTATCTTCCCAGCTTTTTTCTCAGCACTTATTCGGTTCAGCATCTTCTCGTCGGATCCCCGAACGACCCTCACCTTTATAAACGGATATTTTTTTTCAAATGCGTTGCCTGTGGTGTTAAGAAAGCTCAAGTTATGACCGGAATACCAGATAACCTCGCCCTCAACTTTGGCAGCAGCAAGAATGGCAGCGTCATCTGCGTTGGCGTGTGCCGACACAAAAAACAAAGCAACCAACAACAGTATAAAAGCTTTGGGACACATGACTTTCCCTCCTCATCGGAACTGTTGTCGCGCTCTCGTTAAGGGATGTGGGGTTTACGACGCCGGCTGAATCGAACCTTAGTCTAAGACCCAACAACTCAATAGGTCTCGCACGTCCGGCGAGCACGCCCCCAGGGGTCTACCGCACCAACGATGCGCTCGCAGCTGTCGAGACTTAGGGGCCCGTTCGCCGGGAATTCCGGCCGGCCAGGCGTAAAGTCCCTGTAAACGTCGTTGGGTCCGACTACCCTCGATGCGGATGGCAAATTCATGGCCATGCCTCGGGTGCCAGTGCTTACCATTGCATCGGCCTCGGGCACGGTCATAATAAGGGGCAGGTCCGTGCCACCCTTTCCGACTGTGTACTCGTCAACTACTAAGACCATTTTTATTCCCCGCCTCTCACAAGCTCGAATAGCAAGCATTGTGTCCACAAAGGCGTTTCCTGATAGCAGCCAAGTGATCATCGCGCCATTCCACCTCAGCATATGCGCCATTTCCGCCACTTGATAGGCAGCGATTTCCTTGCCGCCATGCGTATCCCAGCGAGATCGATGCAGAATCACTCCGGAAAAATTCAAACTCTTTCCATGTTCGCTGTACAATTGCCGGATGATTGGGTGATTGCACCATTCCCACAAAGTGCCCCTCCTAGCCCCATCAATCGCAGTAGGAGTAACCGCGCCGTCGAAAAAAATGTTAGGGTGGACCAATGTCGGAAGAGTTTCCTTGATCGACATCCCGTAGAAGTGGACGCCTGTGGGGGAATACCAGCTCGTGTTAAATCCCAGAATATAGCCGACCTTTGGCAATGAGTCGCTGACCTCGGTTAAGTCAAACACTTCAACTGCGTTAGGCTGTTTCTCCAACGTTGCGCGGGCAAGATATTCAGCCGCCTTGCATTCCGCGGCCTGAACAACAGCGTGGCCCTCGAACTCGTTCAATCCTTCTTGCAATCCCATAATGAGGACGACGTTTATGGTGGACGCGAATATTGAGATCGAAGCCGCCGGGCCGAACATGTCGAGAACAGCCGGATGTGCTCTGCCGGATCCTGTTTTCAACGTTGATGTGTACTCCACTGAAGCCACGATCCCGATACCAGACAAACGATGGGTCGTTCCCGTACCTACGGGCTCCAATGGGCCAATAATACCAGGAAACACACCACCTGGACCGCTCACCTTCACCCGTGGCTCTACAACATCCCTGACCCACGTAATCCGCGCCTCTTCTCCCGGCCTGACAATCTCTACGTCTGCTTTTGTTATCCTTTGATCCGAAAGGATCATCCGCACCAGTTCATCTTTGTTGATCTGTAAAGACCCGCTATCGTAGCCGGTTCGATGGCCAAAGCTTACATCGGTCACAGGAAAGCTACACAATTCCAATCTCATAGGGTCCTCCGTTATCCGATGCTTATGGCGCTCGCCGGCGCAAACAGCGTTGGGCCATCGACCGAGGTCTCAAGCGATTTCAACGCGGTAGCAACAATGTCTTTTCTCAGTCTGAAATCATCGTCTGACGGAAGACTTGGATCGCCGCATGGATGTGGTATCCGCGTCCCTTGGACAACGCGGTTCGCGCCAATGGTCCGCGCCAAACCGTGCATTGCCGTGATGAACGCCACTGGCAATCCCTCTTTTTCCATCGTAGTAGCAATCGCAGCGCCGCTGCGAGTACACGAGCCTCAGGTAGCTACCAACAGAACGCCATCCACGCCGGCTGAAGCCAGCTCTCTAGCGATTTCACCGCCTATCTGCTTCATTGCGGCAAACTCACCTCCGGCTCCAACCGTGACATAGTACCAGGGGTACACCCGTCGAAGACTTCCAGCATTTGAAAGATTCGTGAGAGCATCGACTGGGACACCGTAATTCGGGTTGCTATGCATATAAGCGGTGTGGTAACCACGATGAACCACAGTCCATCGGCTCTCCGTCATTGAGTGAAGGCCCTGAATCGGGTACTTAGCCCAGCGTGTCTCACGGCCGAGTTTGAGACCATCCGGGTTACCTTCCGCGACAACACCGCTAGTCGTTACGATCGCAATAGTCGCCGTCGCAAGATCCTTAATCGGAGCTGGCGGCGGCACCGTCTCCAGCGTTTGCACTGGAATTTCGCTGGTGAACGGCTCGCCTTTGAGCTTGGCAAGCAGCATAGCTACTCCGCGTTCTGCCCCTGTTTGCTCCAGCCCGGCCTTTAAACGTCGGATCCCTCGTGGAATATATCCCTCCAGAGCTGCCGATCCTGGAGGTGCGCAGCTTGCAAGTTTCGAAACAAAGGCCGCAATGGTGCGTAAGCTTTCCTGCATGCCAGCTACGGTTTCAGCGGTTGGGAATACGAAAACCTTCTCATTCTTGTACCGGCGATAAATATCTACGCCGGGGTTTTCCACATGCATGGCTGCTACCGAAGGAATACCCAGCTCTTCCGAGACGGCGTTACACGCCTCTACACATGCCGTCCCATACCTTCCCGCATTGAACGCGGGACCCGCGACGAATATAGATGGACTAAGGCCTTTCACGATGTTGACTACCCTCGGTATAGCGGCATCGATGTTTTCGTTGAAATAATTATCGCCACTAACCAAAGTAGCTATGAGCTTCGCTTTATGGCCTAAAATTGCCTGAAGCGCTCTTCCCGGGCCTACGGTCTCTTCTCGCAGTTCTATGGCTGAGCCAGCCTTTTCTTCGCCTCCCAAACCCCCGAAATACTGGTTCAGAAAGTGGACGACTCTTACGTTCATACTCTCCATTGGACCTCCATCGGTCTATTTGTGTCACGCGCTATGCGACCAGAGAGGATCGGTCAGCGTGGTTTTTGATTGCGGCTCGGCGCTGCTTAGGCGCCACCTTTCTCACGCATTAACGGGCGACCGGTTTCATGATGACATCCTGAACGATCCGATGCGCCTCCTCCATCTGGGGAGCATTCTCGGTCATAAGCATGCTCAGCTGAGTGGACGTTTGAAGCTTTTCCAATTCGGGATACAGTGGCTTCACATCAGGCCTCGTGGGTATACGGCCAACCTTAGCCAATTCCAAAAGACCTTCCTTGGATAACATCCAATCGTAAAAGAGGATTGAGGCATGTGGGTGAGGAGCTCCTTTTAAAACCGCAAGCCCACCAGGCTCAGCTGCAATTGGGGATAAGGAAAGCAAACGTATAGGGCACCCCTTATGGATAAGGTCAGCTGCGCTGTGGGCATTGAGCTCAAACGTAATATGATACTCTCCGGCGCAAAGGAGCTGAGCGAGAAGCGCATGACCCCTGCGAAACTGGATATCTTGACGGAGTAGCTGCCTGAAATAAGTAGACGCTCGTTCTTTACCCCAGGCCACGATCAGAGCCATGATCGTTTTGTCCCCGGCGGGGTCCATGGAGATTTTTGCTTTCCATTTAGGATCTAGAAGCTCCTCGTAGCTGCGCGGCGCCTCCGCATCCTTAATCAACCGCCGATTGTAGCCGACGATCCCAACGCTTATCATGAGACCTACGAAACCGTCCTGTTTACGCGTGAACCTCTCTGGGTATGTCGGGAGTTCCGGAGAAAAATACGGAACAATCATGCCTCGACGGCGAGCCCAATCGTAAAAGGTTGCTTTTGTGTGCCATAGGTCGAACGTGATCCTTTTCGCCAGAAATTCGCCTTCCAGGCGCGCTAGATTTCTGCCGCTGATACCGCGCAATGCGGTAGCTTGGATAAATGGATACCGGACCATAAACCGATTGAGCAGATGATTAACCTCTTCATTGCGCAAGGTAGTGACGAGATGAACCGCACCCTCTCTTTTTGCGTTCTCGACTAGATAGGCCTCACGGGCTTTGCCCGAAAAGCTAGTGGCCTTTGCTATCACCGCCTCTGTATCAGCTTGAATCGTCGAGCCCACAAAAGATAAGCTCAGACAAACGAGCAGAATCGGAAGCGTTTTTATAGCCATGCGCTTTCCTCCTGACACTGCTATTTGCGAAATCACGAATTAACTCAGGGCCGCTCCACAACGGTTTTACCACGCCGCACCGCCAGCCGCTGACGTGGCTGTCTGGTGCGGGCACGGGCATAAGCGCTGTCTTGTCTGCAGGCAACTTACGATATAGTCGATCAGCTCCGTGTCACGGCGGCTTTGCAAAGCTTCTCGCTTCTTTGGTGATCAGCTGGCTGCTCCCGTGCGTGGTCACGTCTCTATCTGCGATACCGATCCGCGAGCATCCTGCAAAGCCTTAACAATAGTGTCGGCCTCGAGGCCGAGCTCTAATGTTTCAATTAACGAGGCATACCGTTCTGTATCGATCAAGATTTTGATCTCCGGCTCAAAAACGTGGAACGTCGGCAAGTCAAGCTCGATCCCCGCAAGGGGACCGGCATAGGTGGGATCACCGCGGGTTACGGTTTCGAACTGAACCAGGCAACTATCTACATTCGGTGCTCCCAAAAGGACAACGATATCATCCTTACCGTACTGTTCCGCCAACGCTTTTATTTGACCTTGAACCTCAAGGTCTACTGCGCCTGCAGCGGTTCAGACGAAGCACTGAGTACTGGCGTAGATGATATCAGCTCCGAGACCGTCTATTGCCTGCTCTATTGTAAGCGCCGGGATACCGTCGCGCTCCCCAAGAATGATGATTTTTTTGCCTGTAAACTCCAGGTGGTTCTTCTCTGTCAAAGGGCACCTCCCGTTCGTGGCATTAGGAATTTCGCTGCAATAGGAGCAACATTACAAAATCGGTTCATTTGTCGGCTATGGATGCTACTTAACGCCGTATGTGGTGAAGGTCTTTTCTACAAAACCGCTTTCCTCGAGGTTCCTAAGGATACTAGGGTCAATGAGCTCAACTATGTTTACCTCAGCTACCCGAGGATTGTAGTTCTGAATAAATCGCTGAAGGTTCTGCAAACCCTGTATGGAAGGGTAGAGTCTGGTGTCCAAATCTTTCAGGAGCGATTGATAGCCCATTTCCGCAGCCGTAGCATCACCGATTCTTAGACGATC
Source organism: Deltaproteobacteria bacterium (assembly GCA_016210115.1). Taxonomy (GTDB): domain Bacteria; phylum Desulfobacterota; class Binatia; order UBA9968; family UBA9968; genus JACQUW01. The sequence continues at coordinate 16,894 of JACQUW010000197.1, forward strand.
CATCAGGGTTCTAATCACCACAGACTTACGAGCCGGGGAAAAAACAAAGGCGAGCCCTTCAATCAATGCCTTGAGTATGTTTGTTGTGAGTTCCCGGTTTTTCTGCAGTGATGCTCTCTTAACGACGACTCCGGAATTGAGCGTTTGTATACCAGCGGCAGATAGCTCCGCCAGGATCCGGTACCCCTTGCGTTTAAGGTCCTCCGCCATTACACCGTTAAGGAAAGTAGCTTCGATGCTTCCGCCTTCGAGGGCCCTTCTCAAGACTGTCTGGTCTCCAATGGCAAGGATGTGCATCTGATCATGTTGTTCATCCAGCCCTAGATATTCCAGCCCCAGTTTTGTTGTGATCCATTGAGTTCCGCCTACGCTGACCACGCCTATCCGCTTCTTTCGGAGGTCTGCAGGCTTTTGAATCTCGGGACGGGTGACCAAGACGTGGCTTAAACGGTTTGCAAACGAGGCGATGAATGTGAGATCCATGCGGCTCCCCGTCGCCGATAGAACGCCGGATCCTCCCGTGTAGCTCATGTCGACATGCCCGGAGATCAATCCGGCCATATGAACCGATGTCGTCCTGACGAAAACTAATTCAGTATCGATTCCGTATTTAGCAAAAAATCCCTGTTGTTGTGCGACCCAGAGCGGGGCCACAGGAGCCTGCATTGCCGAGTAGCCGATGACAACCCTTGTCCGGCTCTGCGCATCAGTTACTGCCGGATGGCCCAGAATAAGACAGGCGAGAACGGGAATTATGAAGATAGCCAGCATTTCGGAACCGTGAGCGCCCACTCGGCGGAGTAGTTATCTTTAGATCCAAAGAAGACCCGAAGAAGCCTCTTGCGCGCTTCTTCCGCGCAAGGCTGTTCAATCCAGTATCATGAGGCTATTGTATACGTTCTGCGCTAGTAGCTTCGACAGGTTAAGCGTCCACCTCCAAAGAGATCCACGCCTCCCACGATGTAATCTGGGCCATCCAACTGAAGCCGATCCGCTGCCGGCCACCCGGGGTGAGTGGGTCCCATAAAGGTTAGGGTCCTTATCGTCTGAGACGGCCCCACGACTCTTTTTACTGGCGGTAATTCCAGCCACCGCTCAGCACTACCGACGCTTACGATGGCGTCGGCTTCGGGAACGAAATATAACAACGGCAGTTCGGTGCCGTCTTTTCCGCCGTGCTCGTACGTAACAAATACAGACTTAATGCCGCGTTTTTCACATTCGCCGACCGTCATCATGATATCCATGAAAGAGTTCCCGGATACTGCCCAGGTGAGCACAGCCCCATTCGCGCCGGCAAGCTTGGCTACGCCCGAAGTATTGATGGCGTTGACCTCCTTCTCCTGGTGCGTGCCGTGCGTGAGCCTCTGAAGGATACAGCCGGCAAAACTCACCTCTTTACCGTGTCTCCGATAGAGCTCCCGAACGAGCGGGTGATTCTGCCATAACCATGTAGTAGCATGCCGACCCATACCTTCCAGGGCGACTGCTGTGAGCGCGCCGTCAAAGAATTCGTTCGGGTGCACCAGTGTCGCCAACGTTTCCCGCACAGGGATTCCATAAAAGGCTACATCGGTGTGAGGAGCTGATTCCTGCAATGTGTAGCCCTGGACCAGTACTATCCTGGGCAGGGACGAATCCACTGGGGTAAGCTCCAGAAGTTCCTCGCAATGTGGGTTCTGTGTCACTGTCGCTTGCGCGAGTCGCTCGGCGATTCCTAGCTGTGCCCCTTGTACCGCGCTATTGGCCTCTAACTCGGTCAAGCCGGATCTTAAGGTTATTACGACAACTAGGTTGATGGTGGACCCAAAGGGACTAATTTTGGCCCCCGGTCCAGACATGTCTATCAGGCCGCTGCGGTGGGCTGATCTTCCCTTCTTCGTCAGTCCATGGCTCTCCACAGATCCGACGACAGCAAAACCGGAAAGTCTGTGAGTCCTGCCTTCGCCTACTTTCTCCACGGCTCCCAGCACACCTGGGAAAACCCGACCGGACCCAGCTACCTTGAATCTAGGCTCCACGACGTCGCAAGCGTTTATGATCCGGACACTTTCACCTGGCCTCACAAGATCCAGGTCGGCCCGGGCTATGCGGTCATCTCGGAGAAAAGAGCTTAGAAGTTCCTCCTTATCTATCTCCAGTCGCCCACTCTCGTATTTCGTCTCCTTGCCCCAAAAAGCCTCTTTAACCGGGAAGTCGCACAATGTTAGCTGCATAGTAGATTCACTCCTGGTCTGCTGAAAAGACGGTGGGCTCCGCGACCGGGGTTTGCAACGCTCGCAAGGCCGCCGTTACAATCTGTTTACGAGCCGCTCGATCCGCGTCCTCAGGCAGGGAAGGGTCGCCGCAAGGATGAGTAATTCTTCGAGCCGGCACAATGCGAGCAGCCCCCAATTGCTTGGCGAGCGGAAACATCGTCGTTACCAGGGCTACAGGCAGCCCGCTCCTGTCAAGTTCTCTCGCTATCGCAGACCCGCTGCGAGTACAGGTCCCTCAGGTAGCAACCAGGAGCACTCCGTCCACTCCGGCCGATTTCATGTCCTGGCTCATCTCTCGGGCCATCTTCTCCATGACCTGAGGGGCCCCCTGCCCTCCGGTGGTGGAATAATAGTAAGGATACAAAGACCCAAAGGCGCCGCTCGCTTCGAGCTCCCGGATGGCATCCAAGGGCACCGCATAGTTTGGGTTCTCACCGACGACGGCTGTGTTATAGCCGGAGTGCACTGCCTCCCACTTTCCCTTTTCCATCGAATCGTGCCCCGCCAGGGCGTACTTTGCCCATTTCGTGTTGCGACGCGCCCAGAACTGATCGGGGTTTCCCCAGGGAACCAGCCCGCTGGTAGTTGCCACCGCGATCGTAGCTTTGGTTAGATCAGGCAAAGGCTTCGCTGGAGCTACCCGCGCCCACCTCAGCCACGGTATTTCGGTAACAAAAGGCTTGCTCGACAACTTTGCCAAAAGCATTTCCAAAGCCCGTTCGGCTGCGGTTTTTTCGGCAATCTCATCTCTGCGTATGCCCCTGGGCAAATAGCCTTCTTCCAACGCCGGGCCGATGGCCTCTCCAGCGGCTAATCTCTTCGCTAACGCGGCCATTTTGCGCAACGCGTCCGGCATCCCGGCCACGGATTCCGCGGTAGGAATGACATAGACAGAGAGGTTCTTGTAGCTCCGAGACGCGTCAACTCCGGGGTTCTCCGGATGCATTGCGGTGACGCACGGGATACTCATACTCGTCGACACGGCTTGGCAAACTTCCGCACAAGCGAAACCGTATCTCCCCGAGTCGAAGGCAGGGCCAGCCATCAGAAGCTGAGGACGAACCTTCTTCACAAGCTCCACGGTCCGGGCTTTAGCCTCTTCGCCATTTTCCGCGAAGAAATTGTCGCCACAGAGCACACTGGCTTCTATTTTTGCTTCGTCGCCCAACTGAAGTTGCAACCCCTTTGCCGGGCCGACAGCTCCTTCCCGCAGCTCGGGAGCGATGTGGGCCTTCTCCTCTCCGCCGATGCCGCCGAAGAACTGGTTGAGGAAGTGAACCACCTTAAACATAGAACGCCCCCTTAACGGTATTTTCGGATTACGGTTGGGGTTTAAGAGGCAACTTCCATGCCACTGAGGAGTTTGTGCTTGTACTGAAAAATCTTTGCACACAGCAGTCGTGCCTTGGCTAAAACTAAAAAAAGCAGAGATGTCTCGTTTTCATAAATTGGAAAGTTTGTTTTCCCCTTTCTTATATTCTGGAAATACGGTTTACCATAGTGAAACTCTCCGCCGAATCTGGCGAACACATACCAAGACCCTGCGCAAAACATGGCGGCGTCAAGTCTTAATGCAATTTTTACCTTGACATCCGCGGGCCAATCTTGATAACGGGATGTCTGAAAATGGTAAACCAAGTTTACTGTAGTGAAACACATGGACTACGTTCGATAGCTTCCCGAGAGGTGGCAGATCAACGAAGGATCAAGGGCGCCTTGCCACTGACCTCGCTCTCTAAAGCATTAACTCTGTTGATTAGGCTCAGAGAGTTGTCACGACCAATGACTCTTACAGAACTCACTCGAGCTACAGGCCTCAAAAAAGCTACCACATTGCGTTTACTGGTAACCCTGGGAAAATTTCGTTTCGTCGAAAGGGATGAACAATCCAAGAAATTTAAGATCGGCGTCAATGCTTATTATGTAGGAAGTGGGTTTTTATCTTTTGGTAACAGGGAGAAAATGGCTGGGATCATGAGGCGTCTGGTGGCCGAGTGTAAGCATACCATTACTCTTGGCGTCCTCGACCAAACGTCCGTGCTTTTTCTAGAGAGACTGGATGGAACAGAAAGGGTAAGGGTTACGGTCAATGTAGGGTCTCGGTCACCCGCCTACGCGAGCGCTTCGGGTAAGGTCTTGTTGGCAGGGCTTGCCGACGATGAGATTCGCAAAAGGCTCAAACTGGTGAGGTTTCGCCGGTTCACCCCGTCGACTCTTCCATCGCTTGATGCTTTCCTCTCCGAAATCGCTCAGGTGCGTAAGCGCGGATATGCCATTAACAATGAAGAGAGCGGGAGGGGACTATACGTGCTCGCCGTTGCCGTCACAGATAACGCTGGCAATCACGTAGCGGCTCTGGCGGCCGCTTCTCCGGCCGGATTTCTCCGGTATAAGGAGAAGGCCGCTATTTTGAAGTCCTTAAAAAAAGCCGCAACCGAGCTTGGACAGTTCTGGCTGGAGAATTTCCTAGGCGGTGAACAGGCCGGAGACAAAGCGCGGGAAGCCTTGGGACCAGTATAAAAAATGAAACCTCCAAAATTTGAATACCACAACCCGACGACCCTCCTGCAAGTTTTGGATTTAATGCATCAGCTCGGTGACACGGCTAGACCGCTCGCCGGTGGTCAGAGTCTTGTCCCATTGATGAATTTGCGACTGGCAAGGCCCCAACATCTCATTGATTTAAACTCTGTACAGGAACTTCGCTTCTTGAGAGCAGGTAACAATCTTCTCGAGATCGGCGCGATGACTCGACAGAGAGAGCTCGAACGTTCAATCGAGATCTTAGAGCGTTGGCCGATTATCGCGGAGGCGACGAGCTGCATAGGCCATGTGCAAATCCGGAACCGCGGAACAGTTGGGGGGAGCCTCGCTCACGCGTTTCCATCGGCAGAGCTTCCTTTGGTAATGGTGGCTTTGGAAGCATCCTTCATCGTGCGAAAGGAAAATCACCAGCGGCAGGTGGCCTCAAGCGAATTCTTTGTGAATTACATGACAACAGCTTTGGAACCGGATGAGCTGCTCGTCGCGATCCAGGTACCATCGCTAAGTAAACATACGGGCTGGTCATTTCAGGAGATAAGTCTCCGTCACGGTGATTTCGCGTTAGCAGGAGTTGCCACACTGCTCAGCCTGAACGAGGGTTTGATTCGGGACGCCAGCTTGATTCTCACTGGTCGAATTCCGATTCGTGCCACGGAAGCAGAAGAGTTTCTAAGAGGCCAAAAGCCCACGGAATCAATCTTTCAGGAGGCCGCTCGTCTCGCAACTGTCAACCTGGAGCAGGATTCAGATATCCATGCGAGTGCTGATTATCGGCGTCGCGCATGTGGTGTCCTAGCCAGAAGAAGCCTTCAGGAAGCATTGGCCAGAGCTTATCCCAAGACAAAGGACGATTGAGATGCAATGCGATTGAGGATCAAGTTAATGACAAGGCGTACAGTAAGTATGACCATTAACGGCCACGAGTACCGCGGAACTGTGGAACCTCGTAGGCTGCTCGTTGATTTTATTCGGGAGGATCTCGACCTGGCTGGAACTCACGTCGGGTGCGAACACGGCGTGTGTGGTGCGTGTACAATCCTTTGGAATGGGGAGGCGGTACGATCGTGTATTATTTTTGCCGTCCAGGCAGACGGAGCCACCCTCGAAACAGTGGAAGGATTAGCGAAAAGCAACTCTGAATTACATCCAATTCAGCAAGCATTTTGGGAGAACCATGCGCTTCAGTGTGGTTTTTGTACGCCAGGTTTGTTGCTCACCATAAAAGCGCTATTAAAGGAAAACCCAAGCCCAACGGAGGAAGAAATAAGGAGAACAATTAGTGGCAATTTGTGCCGCTGTACAGGTTATCAGAACATCGTGACTGCAGTTAAACGGGTAGCGGAAGAGCTCAACGAAACAAACTGCTCGATTAAGTGAAAAGCGCGCTCCGCGTTTTACGTATCATTAATGCACGGCGGATATCACGGAGCCGCCCGTGTTGCGGATATTTTTTGAACGCGGGTAATTTTTCAGGGAAGCTGAACAGGATCCGGCAATGGGTTATGTGGGTGCGAGAATAAAGCGTGTGGAAGACTTGCGATTTTTGCGCGGTATCGGGAAGTTTGTCGGTGATATCCGCCGCGTAGGTATGACTCATGCCGCCATTCTACGTAGCCCGTACGCGCATGCCCGCGTTGTCAAAATAGACACAGCATCGGCTGCAAAAACTTCCGGCGTCATCGGTATACTGACTGCCACTGACATGCCGGATTTACAGACCATTCCGATGCGTATTGGGAGTGTGCCAGGCCTAGAACGGTCGCTTCAATACCCAATCGCTACTGACAGGGTTCGCTACGTGGGCGACCCGGTGGCCGTTGTGGTTGCAGTCGACCGGTATGTGGCTGATGATGCGCTGGAGCTAATTGAAGTCGAATATGAGTCCCTGCCGCCGGTGGTGGATACAAGGGCGGCCATGCGCCTGGACGGACCTCGATTGCATGATGCTGTACCCAGTAACGTCGCTGCGAAATTTAAAGTCGACGTAGGCAATATCGATCGTGCCATGGCGGAAGCCGATCTTGTAATTGAGGAGGAATTCTTCACGCAACGCCATGGAGCCGTGCCTCTAGAAACGCGAGGACTTGTGGCCGAGTTCGATGAGGGACGTGAAATTCTTACGATGTGGGGACCGACGAAGATGACCCACGTTAATCGTGGGATCCTTTCGAACCTGCTGGACCTGCCGGAGAGTTCGATTCATTTTATCGAGCCAGATGTGGGTGGCGGATTTGGAGCCCGTGGTGAGTTTTATCCTGAAGACTTTCTGGTTCCGTTCGCAGCAATCTATTTTCGCCGGCCCGTGTGTTGGATCGAGGATCGAAGCGAAAATCTTAAGGCAACTAATCAATCTCGAGAGCAACAGCATCGCATAAAAGTCGCGGTCAAACAGGATGGCACAATTTTAGGATTAGAGGATCAGATTTTGTTCGATATGGGCGCTTATACCCGTACCCACGGTGGGATCCCGGGCATTGCGGCTTCGGCGATGCTGCGCGGACCGTACGGGATTAAGAATTATCGCTGCACTGTGTTCTGCGTGCTGACGAACAAGACCCCCGCGGGTACGTACCGGAGCCCCGGCCGTTATGAGGCCAACTTTGTCCGCGAGCGCGCAATAGACCTAATTGCTCACCGACTGAAACTTGATCCCGCCGAGGTCCGTCGTCGCAACTTCATTCCACCGCAAGCGATGCCGTACGATCAAGGTTCCCACCCTTTCCATTATATGGTGTACGACAGCGGAGATTATCCAGGCCTCTTCGAGAAGGCTTTAGCTCGCGTCAATTATCCCGGAATCAAGCGCGAATGTGAATCAGCCAGACAACAGGGTAGGGCTCTTGGAGTCGGCTTAGGTTATTTTGTTGAGACAAGCGGGCTTGGACCTTGGGAATACGCTCGCGTAGAAATTGATACCAAAGGCAGAGTTATCCTGTATTCGGGTTGCGCCTCAGTGGGGCAGGGTGTTGACACTGTCCTCAGCCAAATTGTGGCGGACGAGTTAAGTGTTCGGTTGGAAAACGTGAGAGTAGTGCGTGGAGATACCGCTAGGGTCCCCTATGGTTTGGGAAGTAATGCAAGTCGGACTACCGTGATGGCAGGGAATGCAGCTTTAGGTGCAGCTCAAAAGGTGAAACGCAAGGTCTTAGATCGGGCTGCCGCTCATCTAGAAATAGGTTTGGATGATCTTTTTATTGAGGATGGTCGAGTGATAGTTCGAGGATCACTTCAACGCTCGATTAGTTTCGCTGAAGTGGCGCGTCTTTCGGACCCAGGCATCGCTCTGAAAAGTGGTTTTTCGCCAGGACTTTCCGAAGAGAATTTCTTTGCATCGGACCGGAGGCCATTTCCGTATGGAGTTCATGTTGCGGTTGTCGAGGTCGATCGCGAAACGGGTATGGCGAGGCTGTTGAAGTATTTGGTTGCTGAAGACGTTGGCCGCGCAGTCAATCCAATGCTCATTGAGGGACAAATGGCTGGAGGCTTGGCACAAGGGATTGGAGGAGCTCTGCTCGAGGAGTTTGTCTATGATTTTGACGGGACACCCTTGGCGACTACTTTTATGGATTACTTGCTTCCTACGGCTATGGAAATACCGCCAGCAGATTTCTTGCCTCTCGAGCTGGTTCCGTCGCCTTTAAACCCGCTTGGTGTCAAAGGCGCCGGTGAGGGGGGGATTGCTGCAGCCGGAGGCGCAATCGCTAATGCGGTCTGTGATGCGCTAGGAGTAGAGGTTAAGAGGCTGCCCCTTAAACCCGAGTATCTTTTGAATTTGCTACAAAAAGGACGTGAATTCCAGAGCAAGACGCCTGAGTGCATCGTCGTGTAGGATTAGCCCGTGTGACAGCGACGTGAATTGGCTGCCGTTATTCACATGAATGTCGATTGGGATCTACTGAGCCGTGTCGAGCACGTAATTCTGAGGTCCGTGCATCCGGCGCTCCCCAGTAGTGGTCGTCGAATAGATCAAGGAGAGTTTCTGGCGCGCATCGTAGGTTAAAACTCTGGACGGGTACATTGGAAGGCTGTCTTCAGGCTAAGATCTGGCTCTAGAACATTCACGAACGAGGTGCTGTATGCCGGCGAAAGAACTAGCGACCGCAAAGCTGCTACCTTTGGCGATATTCCTTGCCTGTGGGGTCACGATTGCCTTCAGCGAGATTGGATTTTCTCAGACTGCCGACATTGGAGCTGCAAAAAAAGAGCGAGCAATTGTCTTTTACGCTGCTACGAGGGCTAGCGACGCAGATGAGGCTATGAAGAGATTTATGAAGAAATACCCTTTTGTCAAAGGAGAATATTATCGTGCAGGCGGCGATCCGTTGCTGCAGCGGATTTTGACGGAAGCAAAAGGAGGGAAACATCTATGGGACGTCGTTTCGGCTCTGGGGCCGCAGATTATTTCCCTAAAAGAAAAGGGTCTGTTAGCACCCTACAAGTCGCCTCACCAGCGGTTTTATCCCAAAGGCTTCTATGATCCAGAAGGGTATTGGACAGATACGTATGACCTGTTCATAACGATTGCTTACAACACGCAGTTGGTACCGAAGGATAAGGTTCCAGACAGTTGGCAAGCCCTTCTTGATCCCAGATGGAAGGACAGAAAGATTTGTCTCGACGTGCGACGTCAGGATTGGTTTGTCGGCATGAGGGAAGCCTTGGGAAAAGAGCAAGCACGAGTGTACATGGAACGACTGAGGAAGCAGAATCCGTTATTCCAGCAGGGTAACACCCTAATTGTACAGTTGATGGCCGCCGGAGAGTTTCCTGTGGCTATTACGTATGCGCACAGCGTCGAACAGATGAAAGAAAAGGGCGCTCCCATCGACTGGGTTACGGTTGATCCTATGATAGCCATAACTGAACCTATCGCTCTCAGTAAGAATGCCCCGCATCCCAACGCGGGAAAGCTTTTTATTGACTTCCTCCTTTCGAAGGAAGGGGCAGAGCTGTTGAAGGAGCAGCAACGAGTTCCAGCAAGATCGGATGTGGAACCCCTCACAGACCGGCTGAATCCAAAGAAACTGAAGCTCCATCCAGTTAACATTTCAAGTGAGAAGTTGGACCCAAAGACTTTCAGAGAGTACTTTGGAATTAATTAGCAGCGGCTCATGATGTTCGTGACAATTCGATCCTAAAGTGACTTGGCCGGCCATTTTGGTCGTTCCTCTAGTGATCCGGCCGGAAAAGCGGATCTACAGGAGTGTAATATGGCGCGCGATACGCGATGGCAAGAACCGAAAGATGAGAATACAAAAGCAGGTTATGGAAGATTCCTAAGGCCCAAGACGCCTTACGAGATTTTCATGGAGGAGCAAGAAATTCCGATTTATCGTGGTATCGGCGTCCGGCGAGTACAGGATCTGCCACTAAAGCCCTGGAAACGGATAGGAGGAAATGGGACGTTTATCCAACTGTTTGGAACCGAAGACCTATGGGGTTGTTACTTAGTGGAAGTTCCTGGCAGCGGCGCTCTTGAACGTGAACGCCACGTTTATGAAGAGATCTACCTCGTGGTCGAGGGACGGGGGACCACAGAAGTGTGGGTTGATGAAAATAGGAAGAAAATTACATTTGAATGGCAGCGTGGCTCCTTATTCTCCATTCCCCTTAATGCATGGCATCGGATCATAAATGCAACGTCGAGTTCCGCATTGCTTCTCGCCGGTACGACAGCGCCGCCGATCCTAAATCTAATTGCAGACCCGAGATTCGTGTTCAATTGTCCCTACCATTTCGAGGATCGTTTCAATCTCGCGGATGACTACTATAGGTACAACGACGTCGTTGAGCCGGATCCTGTTCGTGGCCTTGCTATGCGCCGAACCAACATTATTCCGGACATAATAAACTGTAACCTTCCGCTGGACAATCGAAGATCTCCGGGTACACGGAGAATCGAGCCGCACATGACCGGAAATAAGTTCTATCTATTCGTGGAGGAACACGAAACAGGTCGATACACCAAAGCTCATGCTCACAAGTCCGCAGCCGTTTTGATCTGTCTCCGGGGCAAAGGATATACCTACACGTGGCCGTACACGTTGGGAATAACCCCTTGGAAAGACGGCATAGGCGGGGAGGTAAAACGTCAGGACTACGAGCCTGTGGGTATGGTGAGTGCCGCGCCTATGGGTGGCAACTGGTTCCATCAACATTTTGGCGTAAGCAGGGAACCCCTGCGTCTAACGGGATGGTTTGGACCCGTTGCACCCTGGAGCCTGTTTCAAGACTTAGCCTTGCAGGTGGCTGGGCCCCCAACAACTCGATACCGCGGGAATCTGGCGGCGCAGAATCGACGAACCGGGGAGGAATTGATTGACTTTACTGGTATTGACCTCAAAGATGGGGGCTCCGCTATTCCGTACCGGGAGGAGGACCCCTTTATTCGTCAGGAGTTCGAAGCCGCGCTCCGGCGCGAAGGGATTGCTTCCAGAATGGATGAGTCGTTTTTCCGGTAAAACTCAGCTGCTATCTAGAAGTCTTCCGGAATTTCGTTGAACGGTGGATGCTTAGGATTAGCTTACGGTATAGAAACGACCACTGCATTGAACTTAGCCGCAATCTTTCATGAAACTGGAGGTTTATCGCCGTTGAGCAGCCTTAAGGAGTCCGGGTCGGGTTTTTACTTCTCGACAATCCTGCTGCAATGTCTCAGGGGTGTCGCATCGAATCTTGGTCATCTCTGGTAGCATGAAATTTGGGCCACGCTTATTAAATCTCTCTACATTCTCCGATCCAGACTCCGGTACTGGATCGCCTCGGAGATGTGA
>JACQUW010000199.1 GCA_016210115.1 Deltaproteobacteria bacterium
CGACTGGAGAGCCGTGTGCGGGAGAACCGCACGCACGGTTCGGAGGGCGGGGACGGCGAAAGCCGTTCCCGACCCCTATCGAAAAAAGAGCTGAAGAGTTTTGAACAAAGTCTGATTTTAGGACTATGGAAAATTTTGATTTCTGTTTTCGTGGTGGCAAGGTCCACGTAAGCGGCGCTTTGATCGATGGTGACCTTTGCGTGCAGGGCGAGAAAATCGCGCTTGTGGCAAAAAGAGAGATGGCCCACGGCGCCCGGCGGGTTATCGATGTTTCGGGAAAGTGGCTTCTGCCAGGAATTATTGATCTTCACGCCCACTCCCGCGATCCCGGCTATACACAAAAAGAGGATTTTTTCACTATTTCTCAGGCCGCAGCGGCGGGGGGAGTGACGACGTGGGTGGATATGCCCAACGTCGAGCCGCCCACCACCACCGTGGAGCTCTTTCAGGAAAAGAGGTCCCGGGCCGAGAAACTTTCGCTGGTCGATTTCGGCCACTTCGCGTCGGGCGTCAATCTCGAAGAGATCCCAAAGCTTGCGGGCGCCGGGGTTACAGGCTTTAAAATTTTTCAGGTCTCGGGCGCCTATCCGCACGATCCCCGGCTGGCTCTCAATGACGAGGGAAAACTCCTCCAGTCTTTTCGCGCCATCAGCAAAACCGGCCTTCCATGCGTGGTCCATCCGTTTAACCAATCGTTATTCGATTTCTTCTCCGAAGAGGCCTTTGCGCAAGGCAAACCGAAAAACCATGTGACCTTTGCGGAGATCTATACGAGAGAAGTGGTTTGGGAAAGCGCCGTCGCCAGCCTGCTGATGCTGCAGCGGGAATCGGGCGCGCGGCTCCATGTGGTTCATACGCATGCGGCCCGAAGCCTTCGGCTTCTGCGTCAGGCCAAAAGCAGGGGGCAGAGCGTGACGGTAGAAATCGATCCGAAGTACTTTCACCTCGGGAGGAGCGACCTCGAGGAGAAGGGGCCGAAGATTTGCCCGGCTGGATTCATCCCGGAAGACAAGGAGCGTATGGAAGAAATCTGGCGCTCCTTTAGAGATGGGACCATTGATAACATCGGCTCCGATCATGCCCCTCATACGTCACAAGAGGTTGAAAGGCAACGTGCCGACGCCTGGACGGCGGCCATGGGAAATCCCCAGTACGATCATTACCTCTCGGTCTTTATGAATGACGTTCACGACGGAAAAATTTCCCTGGCGGACCTGGTCCGCTGCCTGTCAGAAAATCCAGCGCGGATTCTCGGGATCTATCCGCGCAAAGGAACTTTGCTTCCGGGAGCGGATGCCGACCTCGTCGTTGTGGATCCCGAGAGGGAAAGAACGCTCAGTGATCAAGGAGTTTACACGAAGGTCGGATGGAGCCCCTATGCGGGATGGAAGGTAAAGGGTGTTCCCGTTCTTACCATGGCCAGAGGGAGAATTGTTGCGGAAGAGGGGATGGTTGTGGGGGAGCCCGGATTTGGTAAGTTTATCGGCGGGGTGCCTCAATGATGAAGCCGCAGATGAAGTTCGGGGTTTTGCTCCCTCACTTCGGTAAAGAAGCCTCGCCGGAGCGACTCATAGAGGGCTCCAGGACATGTGAGGAGCTTGGCTTCGATTCCGTCTGGGTGAGAGATCACCTGCTCTGGCATCCTCATGGCATGGAAAAGGCCGGTCTCAAGTTTGTGGAGCCGTTGATTGCTCTCGCCGCAATTGCCGGAGTGACCAAAAAGCTCATCCTCGGCACAGCCGTTCTTATTCCGATCCGGTGGCCGCTCAAGCTCAGTCAGAATCTGGCCAGCCTCTCCTATCTCGCGGGCGGGCGCGTGATTGCCGGGGTGGGTCTGGGGAGCACGCCGGCCGAGCTGACGGCGGCAGGCTTGAGAGGAGAAGATCGCGTTGAGATTCTTCGCGAAACCGTGGAAATATGCCGGCTGATCTGGAAGGAGAACAACGCTTCTTACAAAGGGAAAATCTTCTCGTTCGAAAATGCAACGATTGAGCCCAAGCCGGTGGAGCCGATCCCGTTTTTTTATGGTGGCAGTACGCGCGCCTCGATCCGGCGGGTGGCTGAATACTGTGACGGGTGGATCCCGGGGCGCATTCCCATGGCGACGTTTGATGATCGCTTGAAGTTGTTGCGAGAGCTTACCGGCAGGAAAATCATTCTCGGAAATATTCCGATCGTGCGGATTGAGAAGGACCGGGCCAAGGCGCGAGGTGACATCGACGTCGAGGCCCTGGCGGGAAGCTCGGAAGGGAGCCCCCACTGGGTGAAGCCCGCTTCCGGCAGGTTCCGGACCATCGAGGATCTGGAAGGCTTGTTGATTGCAGGCAACCCCGATGACTGTGCAGGAGAAATCGAAAAATTTGCTCAGCGAGGCGTGGAGCATCTTGTTTTTGACCTTCGTCTGCAATACGACCGGTATGAAGAAAGCCTGGAGCTGATCAGTAAGGAACTGCTGCCGAGGTTCCGGTAAGACCCCCCACCATAATCCACCCCCGCAAGGGGGAGGAAAGGAATAACGAAAGGCAGACATCGATTCGCTCTCGTTTGTGAACTTTAGCATTTCCGCACGTTTCAGCGTCTTATTCCTTCCCCCCTTGAGGGGGAAGGTCGAGGATGGGGGGATTTGCAGAGAGAAGGCGGGAGATAAATCAGATTGCGACACAGGCTCCAGGGGAGGAGAAGGGACGTGATGGCGTAACGGCTTGGTGTGGAACTGCGCAGTCCGTGTATTTGCTATATTTACGTATGAATCCTGAATTGAAATGAAAAAACCATCCCCCGAAGAAATCTCTAAAGTTGTGGAACGTCTCCGGCAGGACGACGTCCTTGACCTGGCGCTGACTCTGGGCAACATCGATAGTCCGGCGGGGCGTGAAAGAGAGGCAGGGGAGTTCATATTCAGCTGGCTTAAGGAGCGGGAGCTCGAGCCGCGCAAAGTTGGACTTCTCCCCGAGCGCTTCAATGTCGTGGGACGGCTGAGGGGAACCGGAGAAGGTCCGACGCTGGTCTTCAACAGCCACATGGATACTTCCATAGGAGCGGACGAGACCTGGAGCACCGTGCATGCGGCCGATCGCATTCATCACGCGGCCTGGCGCGAAGGCGAATTCATCTATGGCAACGGAGTTTGCAACGATAAGGGCGCGATGGCTGCGTGGATGACGGCGTGCGAAACGATCCGGCAAAGCGGTATAAGGCTGGCCGGGGATGTGCTTCTAACGATGGTGGTCGGCGAGATCGGCCTGGAGCCCGTGGATGAATACCCGGCGCCCGCTTATCTCGCCAAGGAATTCGGCACGCGATACGTGTTGAACCGGGGCTTCGTCGGCGACTTCGCCCTGGTGGCCGAGGGAACGGATTTCCGGGTCGGCTGGACGGAAGCGGGAAAAGCTTTTTTTAAAATTCGCATTTTCGGCGAGGAGCCGCCGGTTTATACGCCATACGTGACCCGCGCCTCTTCGCTTAGCCCTAACGCCATCGTGCGGATGGTTCCAGTCATCCAGCGCATCGAGGAGTGGGCAAAGGAATACGAATCCTCCAACAGATACGAATCCCGTGGCGGTATTGTCGAGCCGCGGGTGAGCATCGGGGCGATTCGGGGTGGGCTCCCCTACAAGATCACCAAGACCTCGCAGGTTTGCGCCATTTACGTGGATGTCCGCCTCACGCCCGCGCAGCGCCCGGAAGAGGTCCGCCGCGAGGTTATCCGGGTTTTAAATTCGACCGGAGTGCCCTTCGATGTCGAACTGTATACCTACAGGCGCGCTTACGACGGAGTGCGCGGGCAAGGGTCCCAAAAGGAGAACGAGCCGTTGCTCCGCGCCGTAGCCGCGGCCCATCGGGCGATGTTCGGAAAAGAGCCGGAGCCATGCCTTCCGCAGCATACGAGTATGTGGAGAGACATCAACGTGTTCCATGAAGCCGGCATTCCCGGCCTCATGTATGGCCCCGGAGCCAGCCTGCTGGAAGGCCGTCTGGCGCTCAGAGCCGAAGACCTGATTCGCGCCGCCAAGCTCTACACGTGGGTCGCCCTGGAAGCCTGCGGCGTGGCGGAGTAGTGGAGAGAGGGAATATCCATGATTTTGGCTGGATCACCGTTGACGATGAAAGCCGCCGCCCGCTCTCCGATCCCGCGCAATGGGCCGCTGGTTATTCCCATCGCTGGCAACCTGCCTGCCGGCAGGCAGGTCGGATGCGCGGGCTCTCCGAAC
>JACQUW010000201.1 GCA_016210115.1 Deltaproteobacteria bacterium
GCCCCCGAGCGCGGCGAGCGCGCCGAGCAGGAGGTAGGCGCCGCGGCGGCTGCCGAAGATCGGGTAGACGTCCGAGGCGACGCCGGCCACCATCTTCATCCCCCAGGGAAGGCCGAGCCAAAAGGCGATTTCCGCAACCTCTGCAGGCGTCAGGCGAAGCGCATCTTTCTCGAAGAAAACCAGCGCGACACTCGTGATCTGACTCGCGCCGTAGCAAAAATAGGTCAACAGCACCGGCATATAGCGGCGTCGAAATTTGCCCAGGAGCCGCTCGAGCATGGGCGGAGCTTTGGAACCCTTTGCCGTTGTAATGCCGGCCGTCTCTTCAGAAACTCTGTCACTCATTCCGTTCTCGCACCGATACGTTCAGCCTCGGGCTTGTCCTTTCATAAAAGCTTGTGAGCGTTTCGCCAATTCCTCGCGCAGAACTTTCCTTGCGTGTGGCTGTCCCACCACAGGTTGCCGTTTCATAACCCGACATAATATTTAGGATAACAGCATAAAATTGCCGAAATCCAAATCCATCTCGAACGGGTTCACCGGAATAGCCCGGATTATTCACGGAGAAAGAGACGAGCAGCGAAACAGTCTCACCCCGAAGCGATCGTATTATGGCTGCGGCAGGTTGGCCAAAGCCGCCGCGAACCGTCGGGTCACGAGTTCGAACCCTCTTGGCGTCGGGTGCAGCTCGTTTGCCCAATACCTCCGATAATCTGCGCCGACAGAGAGGGTGTTACGGATGTTGATGTACTTCACGTGAGAGAATTCACTGAGGCCGGCAACCCGTTGCAGCATCACGTTAAAGCGGTCAATCAACTGTCTCGCCAGTCTGATCCGCTCCTGAATGTTTTCAAATCCCTTCTCACGGAAACCAGGTTCGAGCCAGGGTCCGGGGAGTAACCACCATCCTCCTAGAAAGCCACGCCCGTCGGGAACCGGATAGTCATATCCGTGCACCAAAATGGGAATTCGCTGATTGAGGCGTTGCTCGCACACACGGGTTATGGCGCTCAGGATCGTTACGTACGCAATCTGAACGCGCTCATCGATCACCCCGGCAACAACTTGCTCGTTAAGCCCCGCCGCCGCTGATCGGGCGTGATTCAAGAGCATTCCGAACGCGTCTCCGGCCACGTCATTACCACCGCCTGAAAGCAACACGGCTCTCGGAATAATATGCCGTCGCAGCAGCTTCTCGAGCCTGCGGGTCAATTCCTCCAGCTGTCCTCCTCCATAGGCCATCTCCTCAACAGGATCGCCTTTATGGGCGACGGACTCAACATCATAAGCGTGGTAATCCTCCAGCAGGCGCAACACGTCGTTGAACGGGTAATCAAACCACGAGTCACCCTCGGCCACGAGCACGCCAGCAGTCGCCATTTCCCCGACCGCCCGCAGTGCCGCCCTGTCAATCCTGCCGAGTGGCGCGGGTTCTGCGGGCTTCGGAAGCGCCCTGACTGCCGCCCTGCGCCGTTTCAAGGCTTTGTCCCGCAACTTGAGAACCCTGTTCGCCTCCTGCCGCCCGAACCGAAGAGCTTTACGTATCGTCTTGTCAACACGCATTGGCTAACTCCTTTCGTGCAGGGGTCGCTCGCCTCTTCTCATCCGGCTGAGCCTCATCCTAATTCTTCTGGAGACACATGTGCATAGCACCCAGGATGTCCCGCTGCCATTTGTGACCGCGCGAAAGTAGGATTCTCTGAACAGGGGCGAGTATATAACAATGATCTTGTCTTGCAGCAAGTTCTTAATTTGGTGGTCCGCGACCGGCTTTCGATGCGCGAATTTCTCTTGACAATTTTGAGAGGGCGGATACAGTTGCTCACCGACGGTGTAGACCGTTTGAGCCCGATGATTCAGCAACCGCCTGGAAGACGATCTGCGGCAATGAGCGCCGCCAAACGCAAACAGACGCAAGACGCCCTGCGGAGGAGCGAAGAAGAGTTTCGCGCCACGTTTGAGCTGGCCGGTATCGGCAGATCACAAGTGGATCCGGTCAACTGTCAGTTCCTGCGGGTCAATCAGAAACTATGCGAGATGTTTGGCTACTCGCGCGAAGAGCTTATCGGCAAATCGTTTTTGGATTTGACCCATCCCGATGATCGCGCTCGCAATTGGGAGACCGTTCAGCCCTTCCTCCGCGGCGAAGTCTCGAGCTACACGATCGAGAAGCGTTATCTGCATAAAGACGGCCACGTGATCTGGTGTTCCGTTACCGCCTCGATGATCAAAGATGCCCAGGGGAAGCCAAGGGTGACGGTCACCGACATTCAGGACATCACTGAGCGGAAACTGGCGGAGGAGGCGCTGCGCGAAAGCGAGCAGCGGCTCAATGCTATCCTGCAGACCACATCGGCGGTGGTCTACCTCATGGACGCCGAGAGTCGCTTCATCCACATCAACCGCCGGTTCGAGGAGTTGTTCGGGATCCAGAACGAAGAGATTCGCGGCAAATCGGTTTACGACGTTTTTTCGAGCGAGATAGCGGACGCTTTCAACGCGAATAACCGGCGGGTTCTCACGGAGGGTCGATCCCTCGAGTTCGAGGAGATCGTTCCGCAACAGGACGGCGTCCACGTTTACACCTCCGTCAAGGCCCCGCTTCTTGACCTCTCCGGTCGGCCCTGCGGCATTGTCGGCGTCTCCACCGATATAACGGAGCGCAAAAAAATAGAGGATAAGCTTCGCGATTTCAATTCGGAACTGGAAAAAAAGGTAGCGGAGCGCACCACGGCTTTGGAAGAGGCAAATGCCGCGCTTCTCAGGGACATGGAGGAACGAAAAAGAATTGAACAGCAGCTTCGAGAATCGCAAAAAATGGAGAGCATCGGAACGCTCGCGGGCGGGATAGCGCATGATTTCAACAATATTCTCAATGTTATAAGAGCTTACGCTTCGCTATTAGAGGAGCATCGCTGCAACGACGGGAACATCGCCGAAACCCTGAAAGTGATCAATGACGCAATCGAGAAAGGATCGTCGACGGTGCGTCAGCTTATGACGATCGCGAGCAAGACCCGGGCCAATTTGGGACCGCTCGATATCAATGCCATCATGGACGACCTGGCCCGATTCCTGAAGCAAACGTTTCCCAAAACGGTCGAAATTTCCCTGAAACTCAGGGACGACGTGCCTTCCGTTGTGGCAGACCGGAATCAGATCGACCAGGCGCTGCTGAACCTGTGCCTTAATGCCCGAGATGCCATGCCGGCCGGAGGACGACTTACCCTTCGGACCGGTGCCGTGGACGCGGCTGAAATCCGTAAACGCTATTCAGACGCCGAAGCTGATCGGTATGTGTTCATTGAAGTGGCGGATACGGGAGAGGGGATGGACGAAGGCGTTCGGAGCAGAATATTCGACCCGTTCTTCACCACCAAAGAAACCGGCAAAGGAACAGGCCTGGGGCTTCCCGTGGTTTACGGCATCGTGAGAAACCACAACGGCTTCATCGACGTGGAAAGCCAACCCAAAGGCGGAACCGTCTTCCGAATCTATCTGCCGGTCATATTCGTAGAAAAAGACGCCGGCTTGGAGGCGCTGACCCGCCGGAGAGCTCTCGAAACCGGCGCCGCCGACGGTGCTGCGACAATCCTCATCGTAGAAGATGAAGAGAACATGCTCAGCCTCTTGAGAAATCGCTTCACACGACTGGGATTTCGGGTCCTGGCGGCCCGGGATGGGGAAGAGGCGATAAGCCTTTTTCTGGAACACAAGAGAGATATTGATGTCGTGCTGCTGGATATCGGGTTGCCCAAAATCTCGGGGCAGGGTGTGCTCCTTAGGATCAAAAAGGAAAATCCCGACATAGCAGTCGTCGTCGCAAGCGGCTATGTCGAGCCGGAGCTGAAGGCGGATTTGCTCAAGGCGGGAGTCAAAGCCTTTGTCGACAAACCCTACGATCTGCGCGAACTCGCGGCAACTGTTCGCGCGGCCTTCCACCGATAATTCGGGCTAGTGTCTGTTTCAACCTGTATTGCGGAAGTTTGGGAACGCTTCTTCTCAAAAACCTATGCCTAGGAATACCCCCGATCGTGTGCCAAGGTCCCGCTCTCTAAAATGCCGGCTCTCGTCCTGCCGGACCCGATCGATCTCGTCTTCCATCTTGTGTCCAACCCACTCGCCGCTCGCAATGAGCGTCTGCCAATCGACCTCTCTGCCGGAGATCAGCGCGAGGCTTCTCTGAATCTCGGAACGTATCTCCCGGTTGGGATCCCAAAAATACCCGTACAGGGTATTGTGGATAACATATTCGAGCCAGTCATTAAGGCCCCTCATCGCGCGTTCGATCTCTCCTGCACCCCTTGAGCGCTCCCCCGTGCGCGCCAGCGTCAGGCCCAGATAGAGCCTGGCTAAATAGTCGTCCCCGTAAGTTGACAAGGCTCGTTCGAGCGATTTCCGGGCCTCCGCCAATCTACCCGTATTGTACTGCGCCCGTCCCACGTAACTCCATATTCCTTGCCGAAATGACACAGAGGTCACAATGTAGTCCGGATTCAGCTGCGCCGCCTGTTTAAAATAAGCCAGCGCCTGTTCGGAGTCATTGACCAGGAGGGCCTGTCTGCCGGCCCGAACCTGCCCGGCGACTTGGAACGAGGCGCAACCGGAGAGGAACGAAAAAATTGCGAAGCAGGCGAACAATGTTTTCATTCTCATATACAAAGACGCTAGATTCGGAGACACAGGAAGTCAACCGCGCCGCTGAATCATTGCCTATCAGCGCGCGATAGGGTACATTGACCAAAACTTGGCCTGTGCGAAACGAGGAACGATTATGCGGAATCCGAAGCGCAAACTGATTCTCACGACCTTGGCGTTTTTGGCCATAGCGGGGTTATTTCAGCTAGCTTTCGAAAGCTACGTCGATGCCCGGGCCGGCGGGGGTCGTTCGGGCGGATATCGGGGCTCCAGGAGTTATCAGGCGCCAACCAGATCATCGCGGCCAAGTCCGGACCAGCCTAGAAGAGAGACTAGCCCGGCGCCTCAGCAACCCGGCATGTTTGGCTCACAGCCCGGGGGTTTTATGCGCGGGCTTGCCGGTGGTCTTCTGGGAGGGTTCTTGGGTTCTATGCTTTTCTCTAGCTTTGCGCATGCCGGCTTGGGTGGGCTGGGAGGAAGCGGCTTCGGTATGATCGAAATCCTGCTTCTGGCCGGGCTCGGATACTTTCTATATCGTAAGTTTCGCAGCCCCGCCCTCGCAACGGGTTACAGGCCGATGCAATATCAAGATGCCCGACCCGATCAGAACACTGGACATTACATTCCCGAAAGCGTGCAACCCCGCGAGGACTTTAAGTTTAACGAACCCGATTTCAGGTCTATCCAGTTAATGGATCGAAGCTTTGATCCTGGTCTTTTTCTGAAATCGGCGCAGGATCTGTTTTTCAAAATTCAAATCGCATGGAACCGGCAGGACCTCGTGACCCTTCGTTCGCTTTGCGTTCCCGAGCTAATGCAGAAATGGGAACAGGAGCTCGCTGATCTCCGCGCGCGTGGACAGAGGAACCGGATGGAAAATATCGCCCTTAGCTCGAGCGAAGTCACCGAGGCCTGGACCGAGACGGGGCAGGACTATGTTACGATTCGTCTTCAGGCCAACCTTCTGGATTATACCGTAGACGAAAAAAGTGGCGCCGTGCTTTCCGGAAGCAACTCTGACCCCATTGAGTTCGAAGAGTTCTGGACTTTGAGTCGTCCGGTCGGGCCCAATCCTTGGAAATTGACGGCGGTACAGCAAGCCTAGAAAATCTCTTCCGATTGAGATAAATCACCTCTTAATCCCCCGAAGCTGTGAAAAATTCGTTCATGGTTCGACAAAATCGCACCACGAACGGAATGGCACAGATGGAATTTAGCCGTTAGCTCTTAGCATTTCCTGAACGCCACACCTGTTTTTGCCAAGGCCAATAAGCGCTTGACAAGCCTCTCACCAAATGGTCGGCTATGGTATAGCTATCAACGCTGAAAACTCATGATAAGGCCCGGTACGATTTCTGCGCAGAGGCTGATTGTCATGATTTGGCTCCTCATGGCCTCTTGGGGTTGCACCGACGATCGTAAAGTGCACAAGATACCGAACATCACTGTCGGAGAACCGTCTTTTTTCCCCACCATCACAGCCCATACCGATGCTCCGATCATGCCCGGAAATCGGATTGATATCCTGCTCAACGGCAACGAGACGTTTCCTGCCATGCTGCGGGAGATAAAAAAAGCAAAGACGAGCATTACATTCGCGCAATATCTTTACCAAGACGGGCCCATCGCCTACGAGCTGGCTGAGGCCTTCGCCGAGCGCTGCCGCGCGGGCGTCGAAACCAATATCCTGCTCGATGATCACGGCGCCGGCAATGTGCCAAAAGAGATTCCTGACCTGATGAAGCAGTCAGGCTGCAACGTGGAGTTTTTTCGAAGGATAAAAGCCGTTCAATTCGTCACGCCGTGGCAACTGCTTCGTTATAACAATCGCAATCATCGGCGCATTCTGGTGATCGACGGCCAAATCGGATTTACCGGAGGATATGGAATCAGCGCCGCCTGGACAGGGGACGGCCGCACCGAAGACCATTGGCGTGAAACCAACGTCAGAATTGAAGGCCCGGTGGTGCAGCAGTTGCAAGCGGCTTTCGTCGAAAGCTGGCGCGAAGCGACGGGGATCCTGTTAGGGGACGCCGCGTATTTTCCGCCTCTCAAGCCGGCCGGAAAGATTCCAGCCCAGATCGTTAAAAGCTCTCCTTTAGGGGGAAGCTTTCAGTCTTACGTGCTCTTCATGCTGTCGATCACCTCGGCGTGGAAATCGATTCTCATCAGCAACTCGTATTTCATTCCCGATGAGCGGATGGTAGAAGCTCTGCTGAGCGCGGCCGCAAGGGGCGTCCGGGTCGTCGTGCTGGTTCCCGGGAAAATAGATCACAAGATCACGTACCGGGCGAGCCGCATTAATTACGGCCCTCTGCTGCTCGGCGGTATTCAAATTTTTGAATACCAGCCGGCTCTTCTCCATGCAAAAACCATGGTCGTGGACGGTGTTTGGGCCACGATCGGCAGCACGAATCTCGACAATCGCTCTTTCGCCCTGAACGAAGAGTTGAATCTGACGGTCTATGACGCAGGTGTCGGGCAGCGGCTCGAGACGATATTTGAGGAAGACTTAAAGTATTCTAGAAAAATAACCTACGAGGAATGGGATTCCCGCAGTTTTAAGGAAAAGTTTTTCGAGTTCTTTGCTTTCCCCGTCAAAGACTTACTGTAGGATTTACTCTTATCTCCCGCGGCTCCCCGCCGTCGACTTGAATCACCAGGCGCTGTCTAAACTGCTGAGTAAACCAGCGGTATGCCAGCAGAAGAAACGTCACCATGACGGCAAAGAGAACGAACTTTTCCTTTGCGGGGGCGCGCATCACGGTTTCGAATTGGTATCCCACCAAAGTCAATGCGAGAAGACCGGGTGCACGGCCGAGGAGACTTCCGAGCATAAAATCCCGGAACCGAATGCATGAGGCGCCGATAAACAGATTTACCAGCATGAAAGGAGCAATCGGCAAGACCCGCGCTGTCAGCACGGCAAGAAGGGCGTTCCGGCGCGTGTCTAATTTTAGACGATCGAGCGGTGACCCGGCAAGTCGTTCAAATTGGCTTCGGCCAAGGTAACCAATACCAAAACCGGCGGTCGCACTCAGAAGCCATCCGGCCAGGGCATAGAGGTTGCCGAGCAGAGGACCAAAGGTCAGCACTGTAGCAAAGGTTAGGATCGTTACAGGGAAAAAAATGAAACCGCCCAGCAAGTAGGCAGCCACGACAATATAGGGTGCCGCCACGTGATCCTTGACCCATCCCTCCCAGGCCGCGATGATTTCGAGATTGATATGTGTGGAAAGGGGTGTCCATTGCCAGGCCGCGGCCATACCAACGAAAATAGAGACCCATAGGATTGGCCGTACGAGCAATCCGCAACGGCTTTGAGTCTGAGCCTTAGTCATTATTATCCATCCGGGGTTCTTAAATTTGTACCATTCCTAAACTCACTCTGCAATGAGCCCCCTCGTCTCAGTCACTCGAGAACACGAGTATAGGCGAATAACGTGAAATAGCTAAAATTCAGCGCGCCGGTAACGGACTTGCCGATTAGGTGGAGACGGTGATAATTTGCACGATTAAAGTGCCGGTTATAAAATAAGTTTACATACTCCTCGCCCTCTCCCGCAAGGGGCGCAAGGGGTGAGGGAACTTAAAGAACTCTCCCCTTCCTTGACCGGGGGGATTAAAGGAGGGTGTTTCACTATAGCCTCTGTTCAAACATGGACGGGGCTTGGGTATATGGATCAGGGCACAATCAGTCCCATGTCATCTGTGAAAAGCCGCTCCTTAAAGCTAGTAATTACGGTCGTTTTTTCACTTTTTCTCTGGCCGAGAATCGGACCAGCTTCCGAGGAGCCACAGGGCCGGATTCCAGCTCGGATACATTTCGAAAAGGGACGTTTAACAGTCACGGCGACTGAAATGGCTTTGAAGGATCTGCTCGATGAGGTAAAAAAAAGAAGCGGCGTTTCCTTTGAGTTTCGCGATCCCAAAGCGGCATTAAAAATCGTGACGGTTGAATTCAAGAGCCGCCCTCTGGAGGAAGCGCTTAAAACGCTGCTGCGGGGTCTCAGCTTTTTCTTTAGCTATGAGGGCAATCGCCTGGTTAGAGTGTTGGTCTTTGGAAGCGAGCAGGCGGTGAGCCAACCTTCTCGCCCACGACCCGCATCGCCACTTTATCACCCTGAATCGCTGCCGGACTTTGATGAGCTGTTAGAGAAAAGCCGTGAGGAAGGACTCAAGGCGATTGCCAATAGTTTGCGCGGCAACAATTCAGAGGCGAAGATATTGGCTATCGACGCTTTACAATCCCTGGACGATCCTAGAGGCGTCACTCTCCTCAGCGAGGCTCTGTCAGATTCCGATTCCACGGTCAAAACGTCTGCCCTCTCTGCCCTGAGGGAAAAGGAGGGGTCTCAACCGATCACAGCTCTCAGGAAGGGGTTGCAGGACCCGGACCCCTCTTTCCGGATAGAGATCCTGGAGGCGCTCGCGGAAAAGGGTCAGTTGGACAGCGTGAGGAGCGCTCTTTCCGACAGAAATCAGCAGGTAAGGGAAAAAGCCGCGGAGCTCCTGCAGACGTACAAAGAAACGGAGTGACTTTGACCGGGCACTGTCCTCGGAGCGCGGGGCGCAACCCGCCCGCGCCCCAAGGAGCACGGCCAAGATTTCTCAGTTAGGCGGGCAGTAGAAACTGCCGAAGAAGGTCCCGATCACGAGCGCGCCGTTCGGGAAAAAATTCGTTCCCATCTTAACGGCTGAAAGGGGAGCTGTAATCGTGCCGTTTTGCGGAAGCAGAGTCGGCCCAACCCCATCATCTGGCTCCGAGCAGAGAACCATCGAGGACCGTCCGGTCTGGTTCTTTGCATCGAATGTATTGATATTCGCGAACGTCGGGACCAGATCAGGATCCGGATTGGGCTCACTCGGGTCACCGAATCCCGTATTGCCCCAGTTATTGTTGATCAAAAGGAAAACGTAACTGTTCGGGTCGCCAGCCGAAGCCGCGAATCGGTTCGTGCTCACCTCAGCTCCGCTATTGCAGTCTTTCACTTCGACGCCTGTGCCTCCCGTGTATGCAACGTCCGTCGAGGTGAATGGCGCCGCAGTAAACGTATTCAGCCGGATGATGTTACCGGTAGACGTTTGCCCTCCGCCTGGAGTTGGAGTGCAACCTCCGTTGACGCTCGCACCCGTCTTGACCCAACCGCGCCTTACGGTAAAGCCCTTGAAAGTACTGTTATTGCCTTGTAGTTCACATCCTGAGGTGGGAGCGAACACCCCGTTCGGATCGCCGCCGGCACAATCGATGTTGGCGTTGAAGCCTGTAATCGTTACATTGTTCTTCGTCAAGACAAAGCTTTGGACCGTTGTGTAAAAACCTCCCATGACTTGGATCGTGTCTCCATCGACAAAACCAGGCTTCGCAATAACGCCGCCAATCGTGGCACACGCTGTTGGAATACTGGTACAGGCGTTTGCATCGTTTCCCGTCGGTTTGACACGCCAGGTCGTCGCCGCAGCAGACTGCGGCTGCGCCGCCCACCCAAAAAGAATCAAGAAAGCCCCCGCAAAAAGAGCCCGGATAGCATGCCTCTTCATTGTTGTCTCCTTTCGACGTTGACAGCCCCCGCAGAAGCTGTTATCCCACATGACCTTGGTCAACCCGCCAAAGGCGGCGACCTCCCCATTAGCTCTCGCGAGCGGGCCGGATTTTATTACACACCACCCTCTTTCTGTCAAGGGAAATTTAGTTCCGGCTCTCTCCTTTCACCTTAATTGACATTGATACGGGGCCTTGGATATTCTGCTAATCCATGGGCAGCACGCCAGGCCGGATCGGTGTTTGAACTGCTGCCTCAATCATGAGATCGCCCAGTTCTTCTGCGGCGATACTTGAAGGAGCATTCTTAGTGAAACAACGATACAACTCCGCGATTCAGCGTGCCAAGGGCTTGCTCGAGATAGCTTCGGCCCTTTATGAAACCTCCCTCTCCCACCAAACAACGCGGGCGGCCGAGCATGTGCTGCAAACCGACTCCCGGCTCGGCTATTACCTGAAGCTGTCCTTATTACCGCGGGGCAAGCAAGAGAACTGCATCTCACTTTCTTTTGCCGCCGACAGTTTCCGGGAAATCAAGCTGCTTGCCGAAGGCAAGGTTTCGCTGGCATGGATCAACCCGTCAGCGGCGGTCACGCTTTCCCACAGAGGGACCGGACCGCTCCGCGGGCGAATACCCCTGAGAACCATCGCCGTTTTCCCCTCCTGGGATGTGATGGGTTTTGCCGTCCACGAGTCCACGGGCATCACATCATTGACGCAGCTCAAAAGAGAGCGGTTTCCCGTTCGCCTCTCCACCGGAGCCGGCACACGGCTTGAGCTGAAGGAAAGTCCGCCCATGTTTACCGTGAGCGCCGTCTTGAAGGCGGCCGGCTTCACCTTGGCGGAAATTCGGAGCTGGGGCGGGAAGATCCAGGCTGTTTCGCGCCCAAGCCATCCCGACCGGCGCGCGGCGATTGAGAACGGAGCAGTCAACGCGGTATTCGATGAAGGCATTAAGAGTTGGGGACAATCCGCGCTCGACCATGGCTTTCGCTTCCTCCCCATCGATGGCCCGATTCTGAAGCGCCTAAAGGCGATGGGCTATCGCGCGTCGGTGGTCCCGAAGTCGCGGTTCAAGGGCATGGCTCGTGACGTGCCGACAATTGATTTTAGCGGCTGGCCGATGGTCGTTCGCGCCGATATGCCGGACGAGATCGCATACGCGTTGTGCGAGGCCATCGAAGCGCGAAAGAAATCCATCCCTACCGACAATTTTAAGACCCTGAATATGGCCCACCTCTGCGCCAACAGCGCGGAAGCGCCATACGACGTTGGCCTCCATCCCGGAGCCAGACGATTTTACCGGGAAAGAGGATACCTCGCATAGGGGCGCGATTCATCGCGCCCTTGCCAGAATTCCAAAATTATCGGGACATGGATCGCGTGGCTTCACGCTTAAGTCTGGTGGGGCTAATGATACCTATGCGCCGTCCGTCAATCCGTACCAATCCTGCCTTTTGGAAAGCAGCTATGACGCGAGTTAGGGTTTCCCGGGAAAGGCCCACGAGATCGGCCAATTCCTTCCGGCTGAGAGAGAGGACAATTTCAGCCCCGACATTGAGCGGAATCTTCCGCTCTTCGGTAATTTCCACCAGAACCGACGCGACTTTTTCATAGGCATCGGCAAAAACCAGGCGACTAATCTTTTCATCCGCCTTCCGGAGCCTCTGGCTGAACGTCGTCAGCATCTTCATCACCACCTCAGGGTGGCGCGGGATAAACTGCAAGAATTGCTCCCGGGAAAGGACCAGCGCCTGGCAGGGCTCCAAAGAGGAAACGGTAGCGGATCTGGGCTCGGAATCGAGCAATGCCATCTCTCCAAAGAAATCACCGGCCTTCAGAATGCCGAGGATGATTTCTCTTCCATTCCTATCATTCATGCTGATTTTGACTCTGCCGCGCTTGATGATGAAAAGACTATTTCCACGCTCATGAGCGTGGAAAATGATCTGGCTTTTCGGGAAGGAGCGCTGTTCTAGAAAAGACTCCAATTTCCGAAGTTCAGAATCGGAAAGATCCGAAAACAGAGTAACGTCGCGGAGAAACGTTCTGTTTGTCATTGCCAGCGCCCCCTTTTGATTTATCCTTTATGCCACTTTGCTGCGCCGCATGGCAAGGAATTCCCGGCGCTGCGGCGTCTCTAAGGTTCGTTAAGATTCGACAGCGGACTTGGCTCAAATCCGCGTTTGAAAAGCAGAAATAAGGGATTTGTGCAAAAGCTACCAAGGGAAGGCCTTCCCACCTGACGCCGGTGCAGTGGCCAATGTCGATATGCAGCCTCAAGAAGCCCGGATGATCAAAACAGGGTCCCCTGAATGAAGCACGACTCTTTCGGTTACGCTTCCCAAGACCCATCGCTTTATCCCTGACCGGCCATGCGTACACATGGCTATCAAGTTATCCGGTGTTTTTCGGGCAAGCGTGATAATCTCTGCTGCGCCGTAGCCAAGATCCACAACCGAAGAAACGTTCTCTATACCCCTCCTTTTGATCTCTTTGACCTTCGCTGCGAGATAATCCCCCGCCTCGGCTTCGAGCTTACCAATCAGCTCCTCGGTGTAAGTTCCGTACTCGTCTCCCGTAACTGCAGGCGGCAGAGCGTACGCGCGTATGAGAATAACTTTGAGCTTCATCTTTCTTGCGAGGTCCTCGACGTACGGCAGCACCTTCTCAGCCAACGGGGAGCCGTCGAGCGGAACAATCGCCGAGTTCAGAACGGCTTCTCCATCCGTTTTGCCCTCGTCGCTCGCGCGAATGAGAAGCACATGGTTAGTCGCTCCGCGAATAACCTTGTCGGCTACGCTACCCAAAAGCCAGCGCTGAATTCCGGACCGGCCGTGTGTGGACATGGCGATCAACGTCTCTTTGTCGGCAGCCGCCTTGTCTATTATGAGTTCTTCCGGCTTTCCCCTCGCCACAAAACACTTGACGGATACCCCCTCAAACGATCGGGCAATTGCCTCCAGGTAAGACCTGCTGTTGCTCTCCATCCTCGCACTCACAACCGTCTCAGCTTCATGACCTTGCTTGGGGTTAGACAATAAGGTGATCGTTTCAGAATCTATTACCTCCAAGAGCTCCACAGGTATTGCCAGCGCTTTAGCCAGAAAGCGAGCATAGGGCAAGACCTGCTCAGCCACTTTCGACCCATCAAGCGGTACCAGCATCCGTGTATGCATGACAACCTCCCTTGTCGGTTACGAAACGATATCGTCCCACACTCGCAGCCAAACAACCGTCCTCCAGTTTAACTTGAATCTCTTTCCTTTTTGCCCCCGCTTAAGCAGAGCTTGCCCCTGAGGACATAGAATATCTGCGTTAGCCTAGACTCCATTTCCAATCGCGAATTTCCGGCATGTCTTCACCGTGTTTGCGGATATAGTTCTTGTGGTCGAGGAGCTTGTCCCGGAGAAACTGTTTGGCGTAAGCGGCCCGTGAGCCCAAACTCGGCACGCGATCGATCACGTCGCCCACAAGGTGAAATCGGTCGAGGTCGTTCAAAACAACCATGTCAAAAGGCGTGGTCGTTGTTCCCTCTTCTTTGTAACCTCGGACATGCAGGTTCTTGTGGTTGGTTCGACGATACGTCAGGCGATGGATCAGCCACGGATAACCATGGTACGCAAAGATGATCGGCTTGTCCTTGGTGAATAACAGATCGAAATCCCTGTCGCTCAACCCGTGCGGATGCTCACTCTGCGGCTGCAGCGTCATCAAGTTCACCACGTTAATGACTCGGATCTTCAGGTCCGGGAAGTACTCTCGGAGCATTTCAACCGCAGCGAGTGTCTCCAGCGTCGGCACATCCCCCGCGCAAACCATCAGCACATCGGGGTCGCCGCCCTCATCGTTGCTGGCCCATTCCCAGATGCCGAGGCCGGCCATGCAATGTTTAACAGCCGAATCCATGTCCAGCCATTGCAGCTCACGCTGTTTGCCCGCGACGATGACATTGACGTAATTCCGACTTCGCAAGCAATGATCGGTCACACATAACAACGTGTTGGCATCTGGCGGCAGGTAGACGCGGATGATATCCGCTTTCTTATTCACCACATGGTCAATGAACCCGGGGTCCTGATGGCTGAACCCGTTGTGGTCCTGCCGCCACACATGCGACGTGAGCAGATAATTCAGCGATGCGATGGGACGTCGCCACGGAATCTCACGCGTCACCTTGAGCCACTTGGCGTGCTGGTTAAACATTGAGTCTACGATGTGAATGAATGCCTCATAACAGGCGAACAGTCCGTGACGGCCTGTGAGAAGATAGCCTTCCAACCAACCCTGACATAGATGCTCGCTCAGCACCTCCATCACCCGTCCGTCGGGCGAGACGTGATCGTCAGCTTCCAGAATCTCAGCGGTGGAGACGCGGTCGGTGATGTCGAACAGATGCGTCAAGCGGTTCGACGCTGTCTCATCCGGGCCAAAGACGCGAAAATTGCGCGGTGCCCAATTCAGTTTCAGTACGTCCCGCAGGAACGCTCCCATGACCCGCGTGGCCTCAGCCACGACCGCACCGGGTCGAGGGATAGTCACGGCGTAATCTCTAAAATCCGGCATCTTCAAATCACGAAGCAGGATTCCACCGTTTGCGATAGGGTTGGCTCCCATGCGTCGTTCGCCCTTTGGTGCCAGTTCCGCCAGTTCCGGGATGAGTTTGCCGTTCTCGTCGAAAAGCTCTTGAGGCTCGTAACTCTTCATCCACTGTTCGAGCATCCTCAGATGCTCAGGCTTTGTGGCGATTTCCGAAAGCGGCACCTGGTGAGAGCGAAATGATCCTTCCGTGGGCAAACCGTCTACCTCTTTCGGCCCCGTCCACCCTTTGGGTGTGCGGAGTATAATCATCGGCCAGTGCGGTCGCTTGCTGAAGCCTTGGCTTCGCGCCTCGCTCTGAATATCTTTAATCTCACCGATGATCCTATCAAGCGCGTCCGCCATGAGCTGGTGCACCTGGTCGGGATCGTCGCCCTCAACGAAATACGGGTGGTAGCCATAACCGCGGAAGAGCTGCTCCAATTCTTCGTGGCCGATGCGTGCCAGCACCGTCGGATTGGCGATCTTGTAGCCGTTAAGGTGCAGAATGGGCAAAACGGCGCCATCGTGAACGGGGTTCAAAAATTTATTCGAGTGCCAACTGGTTGCCAGTGGCCCCGTTTCCGCCTCGCCGTCACCTACCACGCAGGCGACCAGCAAGTCGGGGTTGTCGAACGCGGCGCCATACGCGTGGGCCAGGGAATAGCCGAGTTCTCCGCCTTCGTTGATGGAGCCGGGCGTTTCCGGGGCTACGTGGCTGGGGATACCGCCGGGAAAAGAGAACTGGGTGAACAGCCGTTTCATGCCAGCTTCGTCCTGGGAAGTATCCGGGTAAAACTCGCTGTACACGCCCTCCAGATACGTGTTTGCTACCAGACCCGGTCCCCCGTGCCCGGGGCCGGTGACGTAGATCATGTTCAGGCCGTATTGGTTGATGATCCGGTTAAGATGGACATAAATGAAGTTCAACCCCGGCGTGGTGCCCCAATGACCGAGCAACCGTGGTTTCACGTGCTCAAGCTTCAGCGGCTTCTTCAACAGCGGATTGTCATATAGATAAATTTGGCCAACCGACAGATAGTTAGCGGCCCGCCAGTAGGCGTTTATCCTGCGGAGCATTTCTGGGCGGAGTGGTTTCTTCGTGTTCTTTTTCATGGCGTTGTCTCATTGCTCGCTACTTCACAGACCAACTTGGCGATCTGTATCTCCTCGTCGGTGCGGATGATCCGCACCGTAACCCCACTCCCTTCCTTCGAGATGATCGGCTGACCGGCAGCATTACGGGCTTCGTCCAAATCAACACCCAAGAATCCTAAACCTTCGCAAATCCGCGCCCGAACCACGGGCGCATTTTCCCCGATGCCGCCGGCAAAGACGAGCGTGTCCAATCCACCCAGAGCGGCGGCAAAAGCCCCGACCCATTTTTTCGCTTGGTAACAAAACAGCGCAACGGCCTCCCTGGCACGCACGTCATCGGCTTCGCGCGCGAGCAAGTCGCGCATGTCCGGGCTAATCTCCGAAACTCCGAGCAGCCCGGACTGGTGGTTGACCATTTCATGAAATTGCTTTGCGGTCATCTGCTCGCTTCGCGTCAGATACCAGACTAGCCCCGGGTCCAAATCGCCTGAACGAGTGCTCATGAGCAATCCGGCAGTTGGTGTGAAGCCCATACTCGTGTCAATGCTTCTGCCACCGCGCACCGCCGTGAGACTCGCCCCATTGCCGAGGTGGGCCAAAATCACGCGACCCTGGGCCGCCTCCGTGCCAGCCACCCGAGCCAGTTCTTCCATGAGGTAGCTATAGGACAAGCCGTGAAAACCGTACCGCTGAACTCCCTTTGCCTCGAAGCGGCGTGGAATGGATAGAATTCGGGCAACACGCGGCATGTCCCGATGAAACGCGGTGTCGAAGCAGGCCACCTGCGGCAAATTGGGGTAGCGCTGGCGAAAAACTTCGATCAATTGGATTTCCGAGGGCAGATGCTCTGGATCGTACGCGCTGAGGCGATGCAGTTCCTGCAGCAATTGAGAGGTGACTCGTTGAGGTTCGCGGTAGTTTGGTCCGCCATGAACGATACGGTGCCCGACCGCCCTTACGGAAATAAAACCCAGATGCTGCTCAAGCCAATTCATCAGGACCGTTCCCGCCGCTCCGTGATCCGAAACTTCGATGGATTGAGTCTCCGGTTTCCTCTCGCTTTCATTGACGGTCAAGACAGCGTCTGGCAGGCCGATGCGCTCGATCTTGCCGGAAAGAAGACACGCTGCCACTTCAGGGACGGCATACAGAGCAAACTTGATGCTTGACGAGCCACCATTGATCGCCAGGACGCATGCTTCAGCGCGTTTCACAGAGAACTCCTTCATCCAAAGTACGTTACGTCCGATGCGCTGCAGGTCGGATTACCAGCACAGGATCACCGCAGTAACACACGACCCGCTCCGTAACGCTGCCTAGAACCCAGCGGCCCATTCCAGATCTTCCATGCGTGGACATCACCACCAAATTGTGAGACGTTCTTTCTGCAAGGTCAATGATCTCTTCCGGTCCCTTTCCTTCCACCGCCACAAAAGACACATTTTCTACGCCCTCGGCCTTAAGTTCCTCCACCTTCGCCCGCAAATAGTCCGCTATCTCTTCCTTGATCTTTGCTCCCAACTCCCCAATCGGCGCAGGCGAAACACCGGTTGCCACAAAATAGGCTGTCGTTGGAAGAGTGTACGTTCGGATCAGAACAACTCCCAGAGTCAAGCGCTTCGCAAGATACACGACATGAGGAAAAATCTTTGGCGCCAGGTGAGAACCATCCAACGGAACTATCACAGTACTAAGCCACACTTCGCCGCTGGGAACAGTCTCCGGGTTTGGGCGAATGAGCAGGAGAGGATTAACCGCTGCCTGGAGCACCTTGTGAGCCACACTTCCTAGCAGCCAGCGCCGGGCACCGGAACGACCATACGTAGCCATCGCTATCAAGGTTCCGGCATCTCCTGAAGCACTATCGACAATCACTTCGGCTGCTCTCCCCTTTTCCACACGGAAATTTACGGTCGAAGTGGTCGGGAAGGAAGCCGCTACTTCTTTCAGGTAATCGGCTCGTTGCATGGAACGAGCAAAGGAAGTGACAGTCTCTGGATCGTTGACATGCAGCAAATCAACAGGCAGCCGGAGCCCATTGGCAAGTAATCGAGCGTAAGGTAAAACTCCCTCCGCCAGCTTTGATCCGTCGAGTGGGACGAGAATCTTTTTGTACTTCATGCGCTTACTCCCGATACTCATTGTTCGTTACGCCGGGGACTTCCGCAAAGAACGGGCCAAAAGAAGCTCTCCTCAAAAAGTCCATTCCAGGTCGCTATGTCGAAACGGAGGGGCACAGACAAACCTATCCTTCAGGACCAAGCACTCCGGCCACTCACTCGCTGCTCGATTTGACTGGTCTCTCACAAAAGAGACAGCTCAGGAGAAATTTTTCTCAGCGTTGCGAGTCCAACCGGGCTTATCGAAAGTCCTCGGCCCTCTCCCTCGCGCCCCTCGCGGTCGAGTGTGGGTTTCATCGCGAGTCGGTTGTCTGGCACGCTGTTTGCCGCTTGTTCAAAGCAGCATGTTGCCATCAGAGAAGTGGGCCGGCGAACTCAAGTACGCTCTGGCGGATCATCGAAGGCGAAGCTGACAAAGGAGTTACGGAGCGCTGTGCGCCAGGAGATGACATATGGAAAACGTGGAGATCGCACATATACTCGGCAAATACGCGGATCTGCTGGAGATTCAAGGCGAGGGTCTGTTCCGCGTTCTGGCTTACCGGAAAGCCGCGCGGACCCTCGAAAGCCTCTCCCAACAGGTCGCTCAGCTCCTCGCGGAAGGCAAAGATCTCGAGGAACTACCGGGGATAGGAAAGAGTATGGCCGGGCACATCCAAGAGATAATCAAGACCGGCACCCTCAAGGGCTTAAAGAAGCTTCGAAAGGAAATTCCCACTACGCTGGACGAGCTTCTCGAAATCGAGGGATTGGGGCCCAAACGAACGAAACAGCTCTACGAGCAACTGGGAATCAGCTCAATTAAGGAGCTTGAGCGCGCGCTCGACTCGGATAAGGTCGACTCTCTGCGGGGATTCGGCCAAAAGAGCGTCGAAAAAATTCGCCAGGCCATCCAGAACTTGGGAAAACGCCCCAAGCGCTTCAAACTCCTGGACGCCGACCAGCTAGTGCGTCCCCTGATAGAATATCTCCGCAAGGGCGGTAATATCGAGCAGCTTGAAGTGGCCGGAAGCTACCGTCGCCGGATGGAGACGGTCGGCGACATCGATATTTTGGCTGCCTCTGACAATCCACAACCTGTGATGCAGCGCTTTCAGAGCTATCCGGAAGTCGAGCGTGTGGTCGCGGCCGGCGCAACGCGCGGGACCGTAATTCTCCGATCGGGCCTTCAGGTGGATCTCCGTATTCTTCCGCGGCGTTCTTACGGTTCGGCTCTCCATTACTTCACAGGCTCCAAAGCCCACAACGTGGCGGTTCGCAAGCTTGGCGTCGAACGCGGCCTGCGCGTCAGCGAATACGGAGTCTTTCGGGTGCCGGAGGGAAAGAGGGCGGAGGATGTCGGGGTCGAAGAAGGCGAGCGGATCGGCGGCGCCAAAGAAGAAGACGTCTTCCGAGCGGTCAACATGGACTCGGTCCCACCGGAGTTGCGGGAAGATCGCGGCGAGATCCAAGCCGCACAAAAGCACAAGCTTCCCGATCTGATCGTTCTCGAAGATATCCGGGGAGATCTCCACATGCACAGCAAGTGGACCGACGGGAACGGCACGATTATAGAGATGGCGCGCGCCTGCAAAGAGCGCGGGTATCAGTACTGCGCGATCACGGACCACAGCAAGGCCGTACGGGTAGCCGGCGGACTCAGTGCGGAGGACTTCAAACGACAACGCGAAGAGATCGAGGACGCTCGCACGAAAGTCCTCGGGATCACTATTTTTACCGGCTGCGAGGTTGACATTCTACCGGATGGATCGCTCGATCTGCCTGACGATGTGCTTGAGCAGCTCGACGTGGTCGTCGCCGCCGTCCATGCGAAAATGGATATGACCCAAAGCGAGATGACCAAAAGAGTCCTCAAGGCTCTCGCCCACCCGGCCATAACCATCTTGGCCCATCCTACCGGACGGCTAATCAATCACCGTGAGCCGTTCGCCATCGATCTCGAAGAGATCTTTCATGCCGCAAAGCGAACCCAAGTAGTCGTCGAGCTGGATGCTCAGCCCGACCGCCTCGACTTGAACGATCTGCATCTGTTTCGGGCCAGAGAAATCGGGGTGAAGATCGCGATCAACACCGACGCCCACAGTACCGGCCAGCTGCGCTTCATGAGATACGGAATCGACCAGGCGCGCAGGGGCTGGCTGGAAAAACGCCACGTCCTGAACGCGATGGCGCAGCCGCAGTTGGAGATGTGGCTCAAGCAGCGGCGGCAGAGATTCGACAAGGCAGCCGCACTTTAGCGGAGCGGGCCTTCACACTCATGTTCTTAGGCGGTGAACGGACTTCGGCTGACATCGGATTTCACCTCCACGTAAACGATTGTGGCAAAGAGGGTCGCCTCAGGACGTGACCTTCAGCCAGATTCTACGGAGTGCGCGGTATAGAAACGTCACCAACTAAACCGGCTGGAATTTGCACATCCGCGAATCTGCAATTTCCGCCTACGCAGGGATGATAATCAAATGCCTTGGTATATCTAAAAATTGCAGACATTCCGGCTCTGTTCATTGGCATATTTATTGCCACCGCCTTTGGTAGATCAGATAACATTCAGCTTTCTCCCGAAAGGAATAATGAAACCGTGGAACTTCAAATATCCATATCTCAAGAAAGCATCACAGCAATCAGCATGGTCGCCCCGGACGAAGCTTTAGTGCAGCAGAGTCGTCCGCTGAAGCTGAAAGGAAGCCAAAATTATTTAAACGACGTGCACAAATTACAAAGAAGGAGGTGATCGGAGATGAGTGACTGGACCGATGTCTTTAGCAACAGCAGGGTCAACGGTGCGCATTATACCGGGGATCTCTTGCCGCAAAGTGTCTGGAAGTGGCCTGAAAGTTGGCTGGAAGAGCAGCTACGCAGGACCAGAGGGGAAGCCTGGGCTGAAAGAACGCGCCTGGAGAAGGGCCACGTGGGATTGCGTCATTTAACAGCGCCCGTGCGGTGATCTACAGAGCGGACCGGCGACTGGGTTCTGTTATGTGAGGATGACATTCTTGTCTGTCATCGTTGGTTGGAGAGTGTCCATAACTGGCTGTCCTTATGGGCACGGGAAGATCGTTGGTAAGCGGGATCGTCTTGGTCGTGGTTGGAGCCAAACAATCGTAGTTCGACCAGGAGTCGTCCACTGTGTGCAATGTAAATCTAACAGTTAAGTTGGAGATAGAATGATCCACATGACGGACTTGCTGCTGACTCTGGCGCTGGTATTCGTCGCGATTTGGGTGGCAGTGCAGATCATCCGCGGACGAATCTGAAGAGAAACAGGTAACGCATTACTCTAGAACTGCGGCGAGCAAGACGAGACGGTCTACTTCATTGAAAGCGGGAAGGTCAAGCTGCTCATGCTTTCTTCCGAAGGTAAAGAGTGCCCGCTGGCCATCAACTGCGCCGGAGATATTTTCGCTGAGCTCTGCTTACGCGGATTTGGCGAACGATTAGAGACGGCCACGGCGATGAAAGCAACCGTCTTGGCGATGCGCCAGATACGGAAAAAAGTAGAAAAAGATTACGGGGTCTTGTTGCAGTAAGGATGCCGCGTATCAATTGTGCTTGGGCTGAGCGTCTATGCATAACTCTTGAAGCCTTAAATTGACCGGCGATTGCTCGTTCATTTCGCGAAACCGTTTTACCGTTTCCCTGAGCTTATTTATCGGGATCGATTCCGCAACGGGCACCGTGGTGATCCCCCGTCGGTCCAATCGTTCGATGACACCCGCTACGGTCAGACGATGAATATCGCAAGCCGGCTGATAAGCGACAACTTCACGATGGTCCAAACAAACCTCGGAAAGAACTCTCGCTTCCGTTAACTCGGAAAGAACCGAGCGAACGAGGCGGATGGGAGTCTCCAGTTCACGAGCAATATCTTCAGCAGTTGAGGGCTTTTCCGCGTTCAGGAAATTCTTCACGCAGAGATAAGCAATCATGAGAGCGATTATTCTTTTGAAAAAGTAACTCACTCTTAGACAGTCCTGCTCAAACTCGTAGGTCGCGACATTCTGATGAGCGAAAGACACCTCTGCACCCAGAAGAACGATCAGCCAACTAAGTTGCAGCCACACTAAGAACAAGGGCAACGCGGCAAAGCTTCCGTAAATGGCGCCGTACTTGGAAACGCCGATCTGGAATAAAATATAAGCCAGTTGGATAACTTGATAAATTGTCCCTGCAAGGACACCTCCCCATAGGGCCGATTTGACCTCGACTTTGGTATTGGGCATGAACACATAAATAAACGTAAAGACGAGCCAAATGACGCCGTAAGGCAAAATTCTTAGAGAAAAGATAAGCACGTCGGCCAAATATCCTAAGAAAGAAAGTCGCTCCACGAGCACGGTAATTTGCGTCGTAAGGAACACCGTGATGCTGCCAGCGGTGATCAATAAGACCGGGCAAATCACCATGACCGATAAGTAGTCAGCGAGCTTGCGTCCCATGGCCCTTGGTGTCTTTACCCCCCAGATGTCGTTAAAAGACTTTTCGATGTTGCCTAAAACTTTGATGACCGTCCAAAACAATACGACGACGCCAACCCCCGCGATTGCACCTCCCTTGGTGTTCTCCAACAAAGACTGAGCGAATCCGATAATCCTCTCCGCTACCTCTTCGTGACCCTCTAACTTTGCCACGAGTTGTTCACCGAGAATTTTTTCGAAACCAAAGCCTTTCGCGACCGCGAAAGCCATCGCGACGACAGGCACAATCGACAGCAGGGAATAAAACGTTAAAGCCGAAGCCCGTAATTCACATTTGTCAAGATTAAAGCGGCGAATGGCTAAAAGAAAAATCCGCAGCTGCCTGATCCAAAATGACCGCCGGGGCGTCAACTTGTTTGCCTGTAAACGCCAAATATCGGTGTTTAAAAATTGAACGATATCAGAGGGTCTTTTCATGTGACGCGCTTTTGATTCCATATGCCGTCCCGACCTGAAAGGTATCCCCTCGGGGCTCAGAGAAAACTATTCGATTGCTACTTGGCGATTCGTGCTTCACTTTACCGCAACCGAGTCGTCCGCGCTACTGCCCCGCTTCACTGACGCCTCTCTTCATGCCGGTCTGAACAAGCGCTCCGAATAAGTCGGTGATATATATTCTGGTCGTTTCCTTTTGATAGAAACTTTCCGGCTTGTTAGGAGGAACGATTAATCTACCTTCGTAGAAGACGAGATAGCTCTTCGATCCCGCTTTTAGCGAGAGCGAATTGTTTCTTGGCCTCACCCACGATCTTGCTCGTGTCCACGCTCGCAACCGTCGTATTCACCGTTGTTCCCAGCGCCTCGATTATTTTTTCCGTGACCTCGCCCGCGCGCCCATTTTTCTCTCGATACTGCAAATCAAGGTCGGACCCTCTTCAAAGGCGTCCAGCCTCCGCCCAGCGCCTTATATAAACTGATCAGATTGGATGTGACCTGACCTTTACTCAGCACCAGCTGCTCTTGAAACGATAACTGTGTTCGTTCGGCGTCCAGAACGCTCTGAAAGTCGATCAGCCCCGACGCGTACTGGTCGTGCGCCAACTCCGCCGCCCGCTGCGCAGCTTGGGTTGCTTCCGACAGTGCTTGCCGTCGATCTTGCTCTTCGGCGTACGCCACCAACGCATTCTCCACGTCTTCGAGCGCGGTGAGTATTGCAGTCTCATACTGTTTTAAAGCCTGCTCTTGCAACGCGTTTTGTACCTCGATGTTCTGGCGTATCGCGCCGCCCTTGAAAATCGTCCATGCAATACTGCCCGACATGCTGGCGATCCGGCTGCCGGCCGAAAAAAGATGATTGGTTGAGAGCGCTTCGAGCCCGATTGATCCCGGCAGCGTGAACCTGGGATAAAGATCGGCAGTCGCGATCCCGACGCGTGCCGTTTGGGCGGCGAGCTGGCGCTCGGCCCGCCGAACATCCGGCCGTCGTCGCAAGACCTCCGCAGGTACCCCGACGGCGACTTCCAGGAACGTCTCCGGTATGGGCTTTCTTACTGAGAGCTGCCCCTCAAGCGCCCCCGGGAACACTCCGAGCAAGACTGCGAGACGGTTCTTGGCCTCCTCGATTCCAGATCGCAACCGGGGCAATTGGGAGCGCGTATTTTCCAGATTGGCTTTGGCCTGCTCGACATCGAGCCTGCTGACGAGGCCTGCTTCGAAACGCCATTCGGTCAACTGGAGAGTTTCCATCTGCGCTTTTAAATTCTCTTCCGCCACCTGAAGCTGTGTCTGGAGCGTGCGCGCCTCCACGTAATTCAGGGCAACCTCCGCAAGCAGGCTCACCAGCACATCATCGCGATCAGCCTCGCTCGCTTCGAGATCGCCTTCCGCTGCCTCGACGGAGCGCCGCATTCGCCCGAACACGTCAATTTCCCAAGTTGCATCAAACCCCAATCTATAGAGTTCACGTGTCTGGCCAGCGCCGCTTTGCTCGCTGCTGCGGCTCCTGCTAGCAGAGCCTGCGGTATCAATCGCCGGGAAGAGACCCGCCTGAGCTACGCCGCGCCGCGCCCGCGCCTCCCGGACTCGCGCGAGAGCTTTCTTCAGGTCCAGGTTCCCCGTCACTGCGCGTTCGATCAGATTCGACAAGTCGGGATCGTCCAGCGTTGTCCACCACCGGGCAAGCGTTTGCGCTTCGGGTGTTTGTGCAATCAGACCGCCGCGCAGGCTTCTGCTCCATTCAACCGGCGCCGGCATTTCAGGTTTAACGTAATCAGCCCCCACGGCAGAACAGCCGGCAAGCGCTAGCGCAGTCAACGTTGTGACGAAGAGCCGCGCCGTCTCGCACCGCAGCACAGCGCCGAGAAGACGAGACTGACATTTTGAACGGTTTGAACCTTTTGAACGACCGAGGTTAAAGCCGTTGGAGTCGTTCAAGCCATAAGCACGATAGCTTGAGCCATGAATAATCCGATTCAAATTACTCATGCCTCAGCGCCTCGATGGGATCGAGTTGTGCCGCGCGGCGCGCCGGAACGTAACCGAAGATCACGCCCACGGCTCCGGAAAACAGAAAAGCAAGAATCATAATGCCTGGATTCAATATTAAGGGAACCTGCAAAACTTGGGCGAGCACTGCGGAGGCAGCGAGAGCCAGAAGGACACCGAACAATCCGCCGAACGAAGACAGCACCACCGCCTCGACCAGAAACTGCGTGAGCACATCGCGCTCGAACGCGCCGATCGCCAGGCGAATGCCGATTTCCCGGGTCCGTTCCGTCACCGACACCAGCATGATGTTCATGATGCCAATGCCGCCGACGAGCAGGCTTACCGCCGCAACCGCGCTCAGGAGCAGTGTGAGTATGCGGGTGGTGCCGGTAAGCGTCTGCGCGATCTGACGCGTATCCATGACTGAGAAATCGTTTTCTTCGTTGGGCGCGAGATGGCGGCGCTCGCGCATCAACCGCTCGAGGGCCGACTTGACTCTATCGATCGCGCTTGCGTCGCGCACCGAAAGTTGGATGAGCGAGATATCCCGATTGCCGGCGACACGCCGCTGAAAAGTACGCAGCGGAATAATGATGAGATCATCTTGGTCCCTGCCCATGACCGACTGCCCTTTCGCTTCCAGTTGCGCAATGACTTCGCAAGAGATGTTCTTAAGACGAAGCTTGTTGCCCAATGGGTCCTGGGCGCCGAACAATTCTTTAACTACGGTAGCGCCGATGACGCATGCGGCTTTCCCTGCGCGTAGCTCGCTTTCGGCGAAAGTTCGCCCGCGCGCGATAATCCAGTTACCAGCCGTGAAGTAATCATTGGTCGTCCCCGTGACGGCAGTGGACCAGTTTTTATTGGCAAAGATGGCGGTTAGAGATTTTGTCGCCGCCGGCGCGACGACTTTGAGGTCGCCGATATCGCGCACGATCGCTTCAACGTCACTCTCATTGAACGGCGCAACGCTTGCACCTCGTCCCGGGCCCATCTGGCCGGGAATCAGGATCACCACGTTGCTGCCGAGGCTGGCAATTTGTTGTGACACCTGAACCGTGGCACCGCTCCCGAGGGTGACCATGACGATAACCGCCGCCACGCCGATGACGATTCCAAGGATCGTCAGGAACGAACGCATGACGTTGCGGCGGAGTTCACGCAGGGCGAGCAAGAAAGCATTCCAAACCATCAGGCGGCCTCCTTATCGTTGCGCTCATCGCTTTCAACTCTGCCATCGACGAAGCGCACGATGCGCTTTGCATAGACCGCCATGTCCGGCTCATGTGTAACCATCACGACGGTAATTCCGCGGTTGCGATTGAGCACAGTCAACAACTCCATGATTTCGCGGCTGCGCGCGGTGTCGAGATTGCCCGTTGGCTCATCGGCGAATAAGACATGCGGCGCGGTAACGATGGCGCGGGCGACGGCCACTCGTTGCTGCTGCCCGCCGGAAAGTTCGCCGGGCGTGTGACTTTCCCAGCCAGTCAATCCCACCGCGTCCAGCGCCTGGCGCGCAAGCGCATGGCGTTCGGCAATCGGCTGGTTACGGTAGATCAGCGGCAGCTCGACATTTTCCAGAGCTGACGTCCGATTGAGAAGGTTATACCCCTGGAAAACGAAGCCAAGGTAGTAGCGGCGCAAACGCGCCCGTTGGAGGCGCGACAGTTTCCCTACCTCCACACCCTCGAAGCGATAAGAGCCCGAAGTCGGAGTATCCAGGCATCCGAGGATGTTCAAGCAGGTGGATTTTCCCGAGCCGCTCGGCCCCATTACAGCGACGAACTCGCCCCTGTCAATACGCAGATCCACACCCCGCAGTGCATGCATGGCGGCGCCTCCCATGCCGTAAACCTTGGTCACACCGCGAAGCAGGATCTGCGGCGGCTTTTCAGGCTCCGCGGATGACTTTTCCATCATGGGCTCGCACTGATGATATCCGTCACGACCTCTGCCCCTGCCGTAATGTCACCACCTGTAATTTCAGTCATGATGCCGTCGGTGGACCCTGTGGTGACCGAGATAGGCGACGGTTGGCCGTCGCGCAAGACATAGATGCGCTGCTGTTTACCTTTTGCATCCCCCGTGTCGCGCGACTTCGAGGCGGGCGGTGGCCGCGGAAAGAGCCGGCTTATCAGGCTACCGGTGGTTCGCGCCCTTTCCTCTGCCACCGGTGGCGAAAAACGCAGCGCAACGTTTGGCACCAACATAACGTTGGCGGTCCTTTTCACTGTGATATTTGCAGTGGCGGTCATTCCGGGCCGCAAGGCGAGATCGGAGTTATCGACCGACAGCAAGGTCTTGTAAGTGACTACGCCCTGAACAGTCTCAGGACCATAACGGACTTGCTTAACCACGGCGCTAAACGTTCGCTCGGGATACCCATCCACCGTGAAACTGGCTTGCTGCCCTACTTTGACCTGTGCTACGTCCGCCTCGTCGACATCGACTTGCACTTCCA
Source organism: Deltaproteobacteria bacterium (assembly GCA_016210115.1). Lineage (GTDB taxonomy): Bacteria > Desulfobacterota > Binatia > UBA9968 > UBA9968 > JACQUW01. The sequence continues at coordinate 27,343 of JACQUW010000201.1, forward strand.
TTTGCGCCAGGTTCTCAGCGATGGTGAAAAGTACCGGCGTTTGCAGTGACGCCGCTACCGTTTGACCGGGCTCCACTTGCCGCTTCAGCACGACACCGTTTATGGGGGAACGGATCACCGCTCTGGACAAATTGGTCTGATCAATACTGAGCTTCCACTTGGCCTCGGAGATCTGCGCCTTTAGCGTGGCTTCGCTCGACGAGGCGCGCTTCAGCGTAGCGTCTGCGTTATCGTATTCTTTCTGTGACGGAACTTTTCCCCCGCTCATCTCGCGCACACGCTTGAAGCGTTCCAAATTGTCCCGCGCCTCTATGACTGTGGCCTGAGCATCGACGAGCCTGGCTTCAATCGATTCCAGCGTGGCCTGTGACTGCAGCACCTGCGCTTCAAGCTTCTCGGTGTCCAGCCGAGCCAGAACCTGGCCAACCTTCACCCGGTCATTGTAATCGGCTTCAACGGTCTTTATGGTCCCCGATACCTCGGTACCCACGTCGACTTGATTGACCGGCTGCAGCGTCCCTGTGGCCGTCACGATAACCGTGAGATCGCCTCGCCGCGCTACCGCGGTCTTGAACTGGATCACGGTGCTATTACGCGACTTAAGGAATCCAACGGCCGCAGCGATCACACCCAAGACAACCACTGCGGCAACAACGAACCTCACAGACTTGCGGCTGGCTGATTGTCGATCAAGACCTAGGACTTGGTTGATATCACTGAAACTATCTGCACTATTTTTCATTACTGGTTCATTTCCAGGTAGATACCTTGAGACGGAGCAATAGCCATGCCATGCGCCCCAAAGAAAAAATGAAGTGGTGGCTGGTTTCGCCTACTGGGTCATTCGCAAAAGTGCAAAAAAGAAAACGTGACTGAAATTGCAAGTGTGCAACCGAACGCGAGCGCGAGACGGCTCATCTACAAAAGGATCGCCGAGAGTACAATTCCCATCAAGACAACCCAGATGATCTCGACCTTAAAAAGCAAGGCTACGAATGCTGCAGCTGCAAGCAAACATCGAGCGACATCCCACGGAATATTCGAAGCGAATCGAAAAGTGACGGTGAGCAGAAGTCCGACAAAGGAGCACAAGATTGCGCCCATAGCTCTAGAAAAATAGAAAGACCTTCTTAGCCTGTCAAAATAGGGGATCATCCCATTGACGATCAAGAAGGACGGCAAAAATATGCTCAGGGTGGCCACCACCGCGCCGAGCAGGCCATAAAGCATATAGCCCACGAACGTCGCGGTTATCACGATCGGCCCCGGAGTGATCTGCCCCAAGGCGATTCCGTTTAAGAATGTTTGGCCATCGATCCAGGAGCGCACTTCGACAATTTCGTGGAACATGAGGGGCAGCGACGCGAATCCACCTCCAAAGGCAAAAAGATCGATCCTGAACATCATGGCAGCAAGATCAAACAACTTCCGCTCTACAACAAAGAGCACAACAAATGCAAAAGCCGTAGCTGATGCAAGTAGCGAAAGAGTTCTCGTCAAGCGTGAATTGACTTCTGAGCTCTCGCCCAAGTTCGGCAGAGAATTCTTTTTGCAGAGCACAAGTCCGAGAAGCGCAGCCAGTAGGATGACCACAATCGGACTCACGCCTGCCCCAAACAGACCGGCCGCGGTCGCGGCAATCATAATGTCCCCAAATCCTCTCAACGAAGTTTTGCCAAATGATACGGTCGCATTCGCGACAATCGCGACGACTATCGGCTGAAGGCCATTAAAGACCGCAACCACTGGCGCAAGTGTGTGTGAGCGTACATAGAAGGCCGAAAGGCCAACCATGAGAAGAAACGCGGGAAGTCCAAAACCGATGAAACTCACCGCGGCCCCAGCCACTCCTTTCGCCCTGAAACCTACATAAGCAGAGACTTGCATTGCCGTTGCTCCAGGGATCGTTTGACAGAGCGCTACTCCATCACGAAAAGTATTTTCATCAAGCCACTTCCCTTGCTCAACGGCCATTCTGCCAATATACGGGACCATCGCGGGTCCCCCAAAAGCGGTTGACCCCAATTTTAGAAAGGATAAAAAGAGGCTGGTTAAAGAAGGACTTGTCGGCATACGCGAGGTGGCATTCATTTCTTCAGCAGACTTGCACAGCGAGGCGTGAACCCTATGAGCCGGAGGCGCACCCACACAGACAGAACAATCGTTAGTTTAAGTCAGAGCCCGAAATAATAACGGAGCCGCAACTCCAATCGGTAGTCGTTCTGTTTTTCCCCATAATCGGTCTTTTTTGCTCCGAGAAGGAATACTCCCCTCAGCCGAAGCTCCAGGTTTGTCATGGGGCTGTAAACGGTCTCGGGAATGAGGTTGAAGCTCCCGTCGCTGAGGTTGATGATCGAAGTCAGCGCAGGCGTGAAATAGAGAATATCAAAGGGCTCCTTCTGGCTCGCCCGAAAGTAAAGATAGTGCCGGGCCGGGTTCGGCCTTCCGTAGGCGCCCTCGGCCAGGGCCGAAGCACGTCTGAGGCCGCTGTCATCCCCCGTGTTGAGAAAGCTCCTGTAGCTACCGCCCACGAAACTTACAAAGTCTTCGATCTCGCTTCGCTTGAATCCCGTTCCGTTCCGATAGTATTCGAGAATGAATGTGGTTTCCTTCGCCGTCAGGTACCGCAGCCCCAGAAGATAACTGATCGCGTCGGATTCCCGGGTTGAAGCTGTTCCCTGCTCATCGATGGCCGTCACCTTGAGGTTGTTAACCACGGCAAATTCGCCGTGGATTTCAAAATTGGTCGCAAGGTTTCTGGCAAAGTCGAAGCCGTACCGCGTGGTGCGGCTTGAGCCGGTAAAGATCATAAAGTCGATGTCCGTGTCGTAAGCCAGCAAGTAAAGCTTGGAGGCGAAATTCACGTGCTTCAGGTTTCCGAAGTCGGTGTTGACGTGCTTGTAGACGGGAAGGACTGATCCCGTAAGGGTCACGGTCTTCAAGGGCCCGGCAAAGCTCCGAATGAAATCGGCGCTGACGAGCGTGAAGCCTTCCAGCGCTTCTTCCGGATCCTCCGGGTTCTTGGGCCGGTCGATGAAGCTCACGGGGTTCCAGGCGTAGCCCTTGCCCCACTTCATGGTTTTCTTGCCCGCGTCCAGGCTGAAATTGGGAGTGGCCTTTAAAGAGACGAACCCTTCGAAAAGGCGCGTATCCTCATCCCACCCGTCGAAGTCGTTTCGGACGTGGGTGTCGCTCCGAAAGAAAGCGGAAAAGAAATCTTTTTTGTAGCTGCCTTCGAGGCGAAGACGAAAGTTGTATTGATCGAAGAGGCTGTCCTGACGTCGCTGGTAGAAGCGTAACCGGGAAAGAGCGGAGTCTTTGTCGATCCCGAAGAGGGTAGGCTGGAACTCGAAAAAACCTCCCAGGTGGTACGGTTTGCCGGCCGCTTTGTCCACCTCCTTTTCAATCTCGGAGAGGTCAACCTGATACTTCTCCTGAGAATGAAGAGGGAGCGCCCAAAAGAAAAGCAACAGCAAGGTGAGAGCGGCTGCAAACACACCTTTTACCGAACAGTCTCAATCCTGGGGAGAAATTCCAGAGTAAACACTTCGTCAGCCACAATTCTCTTCTTGACCCTGGCATAGACCATAATGGATTGATAGCCTTTATAGAGCGGGCTGTCGGTCTCTATGACGGAAGGCCGCAGAACCCCTTCATCAAACGGCTTCCTCTCTTTGAAGTAAAGCGTCTTGATCAAAAGCCCCGTGGCGGCATAGCACTCAATCTTGATAGGGACGACTGTCTTTTTGTCCACCCACATCTTTAGTTTGTCGTAGGCAACCCCTCCCGTCTTCGCCTTCAGATCCAGAAGATATTCGCTTTTCTTGTCATCAAGATTTTGGACGTCGTATTCCACGTTATAGTCGAGGCGCATGATATCGGCGTTGTTGAAGACGCCGCCAACAACCGATTGAAGACTGGTAATCCGGATCGGCTTCCCAACGTTTGGGATATAAAGCCACATGTTATCCCCTAATCTGAGAGTGGCTCGCCCTTTTTCGCTTGCCGGTGCGAGAAACAGGGAGGCGATCTTATCGTGCCCCTTCTTCAGGGTGTAGAGTAGAAATTCTCTTTTTGCCCCACTGGGCTCGATATTGATTAACTTCCGGTAAGATTCAAACGACTCCGGTTGAAGATTAGCGTCCACTTTTTTGAGGACCTCAGTTCCATCCAAACAGAACGCGGGGGTCGCAAAGAGGAGGGCAAGAGCAAACAAGAGCTGTTTCATGAAATCTTCCTTCACACGTGCCTCAGCGCGTCGATAGGCTCCATTCTTGAGGCCTTGTACGCCGGCTGTAAGCTTGCCAGGACCGACACGACGATCACCATAAGCGATGCCGTCACGACTTCCATCGGGGCGATCGTGGGGGCGAGAATGAGTCCTGTGGCTTGCCCGAAGTTAAACGTAATTTTCGAAACGTTTAGTACGAAAATGATTCCCAAACCGACAAAAACACCCACGACGGCGCCTGTCAGTCCCAGGCAAAAACCTTCGACAAGAAACAGAGAAAGGATCTTGCGCGGAAGAGTCCCAATCGCGGCGATGGTGCCAATTTCCCTCACCCGCTCGTAAACCGCCATGATCATGACGTTGAGAATGCTGATCAGGACGATCGCGATGAGCATCAACTTGATAAAGAAGGTCATCAGGTCGATCATCCTGGCGATGTTGGCGAACGGAGATAATTGCGACCAGGTGTGGACCTGGAAGGGAGTCTTCTTCGGATCCTTCACCGCCGATGCGAGCCTCCCCTCTAGCGCAGCCGCGACCTGCTCGACTCGACCAATCGCCTTCAAATTGACGACGAACTCGCTGATCTCTTTTTCCGGCATGCGCAGGATCTCCATGGCATCTTCCAGATGGATGTAGCCGTCTCTCCCGCCGGGGCCGGTCGCGCTCTCCAGGATGCCGCTCACGACAAAGGTTTTACCGTTGACGGAGCCGTCTTTGTTGGTAGCGACCACGACGACTGTGTCGCCGACCTTCGTTCCCATTCCCCGAGCCAAAAGCGTGGGAACCAGAATTTTCCCTCGCTGCAACGCGCCCGGGCCTTTTTCCCCGTCGGTAGTTCGCGATATCATCTGCGGGCAGGTGGCGAACTCCATTTCCGGTAAAACCCCGTTGATCCTGATGTTGGTGGTCTCCGCGAAGTTGCTGAACATCGCCCCGAATTTGATCCGCTCCGAAAAAGCCGCAATCTCCGGCTCTTCCTTCAAGATCTGTTCGACGGTGGTCGCCTGTTTGGCCGCGAGGTTCAAATTCAAAGGAAGCGTTTCGATGGCGGCCACGTAGCCCCGGCGATGGATCTGGAGATCTCCCAGGTAAGAATCGGTAATCTGGGCAATCATGAAATCCTTGATCGAGGCGGTCACGGCGACAAAGACCAAAACAAAGATGACTCCGAAAGCGATCAACGAGACGGTCAAGAGGCTCCGCCTTTTATACCGCCGCAAGTTTCGAACCGCGATTTTCGCTAGATTGAACATTAGCTTTGCCTCTTTCTTCGCGTTGTAGAAGGCGACCGTCTTCCAAGGTGTAGATGATTTCCGCCTCCTCGATGATTCTCGTGTCGTGCGTCGAAAAGATAAACGTGCTGCCGAAATTATCTCTCATCTGTTTCATCAAGCGTAGAATCATGTAGGCGGTCTCATGATCCAGGTTCGCCGTCGGCTCATCGGCCAGAACCAGCTTGGGCTGCGTGACCAGGGCCCGAGCGATCGCAACTCGCTGCTTTTGACCGCCGGAAAGCTGCTCCGGCAGTTGGTTCTTTTGCTCTAACATCCCCACGGCTTTTAAGAGCTTGAACACCCGGTTGCGCCGCTCGGCAAGCGGCAGTTCTTGCACCATCACGAGTGGGTATTCGACGTTCTCAAAAGCCGTTAAAACCGGAATCAGGTTAAAGCTCTGAAAAATAAAGCCGACGGTTTGCCCGCGAAACTCTGCTGCCTGCCGTCGACCCAGTTGAACGACATCTACTCCCGCGACAGTCAGTGCTCCGCCCGTCGGTTTGTCCAAGCATCCGATAAGATTGAGCAACGTCGTCTTCCCGCTTCCCGAGGGACCCACAAAAGCGAGAAAGGAGCCCGGCTCGACGTCGAAGCTAACCTCTCGCAGAGCTTTCACTTCGATACTGTCTGTTGCGTATGTCTTGCTCAAACTCTCTGCGACAACAAGAATCATAGATCGTCACCTATCCTCCCTTTGACTGATTGTGCCCGCCCGGTGTTCTCAGTAATGCAACGGTTATGCCAGCATCATTTTTATGATCTATACGCCCGAATGTCGCCTATCTTCTCAGGCCTGAGAATGATTCCAACAACAAATCCAAAAACGCGAATCATAATTCTCATCCATGCTTGCGGCTAAAAGCTGCGATCGAAGCCAGTTCAAGCGGTATTTCGCAAACAATAGAGAGAGTTGGTGGCTCCCTTTAGTTTCTGGAGTCTCCCGTGTGGGACCGTCAACTTCTTGGCCGCGACCCCGGAGAAGCTCCTGCGCAAATCTTATAGGGACTCCGTAATTAATTCCCCGAAAGCCAGAAAGGTATGCCGCATTGATGCCTATCACTCGCCCCTGACGATCCAGCACCGGCCCTCCGCTCGACCCGCCCGTAGTAGGAGCGTCGTAAATAAGGGTGTGCGGCAGGACTTCCCACAGGAAACCTCCGGTGATGCTCGGACACAGCTTTTGACGTTGTGATAAGAGTTGAGCCTTGCCGTAGGAATCGCCGGCCGTTGCCTTCTCCAATTCTGCCTGTTCCTTAGTCGCTAATCTGGCAAGCACTGCATCCAGCCCCGTCGGATAACCAACGAGCCGGGGGCCAGTACGACGTCAAAGCTCTCGTCCGACGTATTCAATCGCAGCTTCGATGGCCCACCTTCATCGACAAACTTGATTTCTGCAACTGTACCAGTTACCTGAATGACTGTTTTCCTGTCGAAGCCGGGGTTGATCCGCGAGCCCCACCACCAACCCTGAGCTGTGCCACGCGCGGGTAGAAGCAAGATCCCACAGAGGACAATCGCAACCCGAAGGACTGAAAATCCCGCAGGCGCTGCATGTCCGTTGCGACTAGTTGTGGCAAGAACCATAGTCCGTCCTCCGCTGGCTAGCGACTGCAAGGTCATCTAACTTTCGTCGCGCATATTCCCACTCTTCGTCTGACCGCTTTCCGTCACTACCGGAGCTCTTGTTTCATCCTCTCAAAATCGTCTCTAGTGAGTTCTCCCCGGGCGTACCGTTGCCGGAGAATTCTCAAGCGCAGAATCCGACGGCTGTTCTCGCCCCTGTCTCAAGAGCCAGCGAATGCCAAACACAAGACCTACGATCACCGTACCCCAGAACAAGAGCATCACCAGCATCATGCCGATTCCCCAGGCGCCCCACATCCACCACATTGGATGCCCCCATTCCCATCCATATGGTGGTTGCGCCCACACCAGCCGGGGCACCATCGAGCTAGATACCGCTGCAGCCATCGCTCTTTTTGCGAGTGTTCCCATGATAACTCGTAAAACGCAAAAATAATGCCGGACGATTTTCCGCTCGTTTCCTAACTATTGAGTTTGAGCAAGAAGAAAGTTTCCCAACATTGATGAGAGAGAGCTAAAATATTTCCCAAAGCCGCGCAATCAACTAGCGGCCGATTAGCTCTTCCATGGCCCCAGGTCTGCGCCAGCTAATGGCCTGACGCGTGATGTCCGTGGTCGGAGAGCTGGGCGTCAAACCAGTGATGGATCGCCGTCACCAGCTTCGGGTCCTTTGTTGTGTAGTGAATCTGCGCTCCATCCGGCAAAGCTGTGTAACGAACATCGATTTTCCTGGCGCTGGCACTTAACTCAGCCAACCCCGGCATATCCTCGCCATGGATTTTCGCCGGATCGGAAAAGTCTCCTCTACGAAACTTCTCTGACTCTTCTTTTAGATGAGTCTGTATCAAGGCGATCTGCTTTTTATTCGACGGGTCTTTGACGACTACTTTCTGCAGGCCGCCATCATCAAGTTTCTGAAACACATGGGTCGTTTGTTCGAGATCGAAAGGCATCACCTTGGCGCCTCGCTTCGCGACTTCCTCTTGGCGAGTTTGAGCCGGTAAAATTGCCGTCCGGAAGAGCGCCATAACCGCCACGCTCGAAATAATCAGCGCGCCGGCGGTGATTAACTTTTCTGTTTTTTTGGAATGACTTTCGTTGATTTGCATGGAATCCGTCTCCTTCTATGTCTTGCATTTCTGAATCGTGTAAAACGACCCCCGGGCTGTTCGACACCGGGGGCCGTTACCTCTGCACGAGGCTCGTATTAGGTGCGCCCGGCAGGTCGGCTGTACGGGATCACGCCGGACTTCTCGCTAACCTGTGCCGCGATTGCGCCTTTACGTGGCCCGGTCTTCATTCATGGCCCGGCTTGCCGGCATGGCTCTTCATATCATGACCTGACTTGCCCATATGACTCTTCATGTCATGGCCCGCCTTGCTCATGTGATTTTTCATCATCTCATGATGGCCTGCCTTGCCCGCCTGTCCCTTAGTCCCATGCATGTCGTGACCGGAACCATGTTCCATCTGGGCAACTGCCGCACCGACGAGAATCACGAATGCACTTACTGAAACGATTACGCCTAAGAATTTCTTCATGGCCTATTCCTCCTTTCCTTGGAAATATGATCCTGGCGTAAAGCGCAAGGTTTGCGCCAGAGGTCGCTGTGAAGAAATACTCCGAATTTTTAATGGTTTACTTGCTCTCTTCTCTTTGACGAGAACCGATGGCTCGACCAAATCGTCGAGTTGCTCGACCAATACGTCGAATTTTTCTCTAGAGATAGTGGACCTGAGGCTCGCGTGGTTTCGGTGAAGCATGAAATCCTAGCCACGAGCCCTGCAGATTGTGAGGGTTTGTCCCGAAGGAACTCTGACAATCTGCTGGAGCGGTGATTGTTATGCGTGCGAGGAATTTGAGAGAATAGTTCGCGATCGCCGTGGTGGCGTCGTACAACATTCACCGGGGTGTCGGCCTGGATGGTCGTCGCGACATCGCGCGCACCAGCAGGATCGTCAAGCAATTGCGCGCCGACATCATCGGCCTGCAGGAGGTGGAGTGCCGGTCGAATATCGATTCACAGTGCCACCAGTTGGCACAACTGGCCGATGCTACAGGGCTTACAGCGGTGGCTGGGCCGACCATTCGAGGACGTGATAGAGGACATTACGGTAACGCCCTCCTTACCGCCTGGCGGGTTCTTGCGGTGCGTCGCCTCGACCTGAGCGTACCTGGGCGGGAGCCTCGTGGCGCATTGGACGTGAACCTCGATATTCGAGGCAAAACAGTACGTGTAATCGTTACGCATCTCGGGCTTCGCGGCGCTGAACGGCGCTATCAGGTGAAACGACTCATTACAGCTCTCTCCGAAGAGCCAGCCGGACTTGTGATCGCGCTGAGTGATGCCAACGAGTGGCTGCCCGTAGGCCGGCCGCTCCGATCGCTTCGCGCCATCTTCGGGAAGACTCACGCGTCACGGACTTTTCCTTCTCTGTTTCCTTTGCTCGCGCTAGACAGGATCTGGGTTCGGCCAAAAGAGGATCTGGTGCACATTCGCCCCCACAAGACCTCTCTTGCGCGCATAGCTTCCGATCATCTCCCGTTGAAAGCCATCATAGATCCGACAAGAATTACGCCTGATTAGATAGGCCTCATCGAAGACGGGCGCTCTTCTCTGCCGCTCGGGTTCCGTCGTTTGCGCGACGGTGCTCCTGCGCAAGCTCATAAGCCGCGAAGAGCGGCGCGCCGATGGCAAACGGCACAAGGAAGTAGATCACGCGAAAGGCGACGAGGGCGCCGACCACAGTTGCCCGCGGTACCAGGTAAATGACCACCGCCTCAAGCACCCCGAGTCCGCCGGGCACGTGGCTGATGAGCGTGGCGACGTTGCCAAGGACGTAGGCCGTGACGACGGCGAAGTAGCCGGCCTCTGCGGCTGACGGCAGCATCTGGTGCAGCGCCCCGGCGACAAAACAGAAATTTATGGTGCCGATGGCAATCTGCGCCAGCGCGAGCTTAAGCGGCGGCATCGCGATCTCCCACTTCTTGGCGCCTACCAGCCGGCCCAACATCGCCGAGAGGCCCACGTAGAGCGCAGTGAACGTAAGGCAGGTGAAGCCGAGGGTAAGGGCGACAGCTTGGCTGAAGCCCAGGAGGTTCGCCGCCACCTCCGACTGCAGCAAAAGGGCGAGGCCGCCCAGCGTGTTGAGGCCGAGGCCGACAGTGATAGCGCAGAAAAGAATGATCTTGGCGACGTCTCCGGCGTGGATGCCCCAACGGGAGTAAAAACGGTATCGGATGGCGCCACTGCTGACGGCGGCCAACCCGAGTGTGTGACCGACGGAAAGAGCGGAGAAGGAGGCGAGGGCGACACACCGGTAAGGAAGCTTGGCGCCGATGTAGCGGAGGGCGAGGGTATCGAAGAGCGTGAGCGAGAAGTAACTGCTGGCGACAAACAGTCCCCCCAGCGCCAGGCGCGGCAGCGAGATGGCGAAGATGGAGTCGACAACCTCCTGGGCGTCATATTGGCTGAGCGCGCGATAGAGCAGGTAGGCCGCGACGCAAAAGGCAGCGAGCCCGAACAGTGGAAGGAACCTCTTGGAATTCATCCCATTTTCCGCATGCTACGATGCCGCACAGGGGCCGCGCCCCCTTGCATTATCCAGAATGGGGCTGGGCAGCGCGGAGCCGTGCGTGATTTCGTTGGATGATAAATCCTAGAGCGGCGAGAACCACCAACGAGGCTAAAAACCCGCTCAGGCTGTTGGGAAAATCAGCAGCAGCCTCAATGGCGATACCGAAACCGTAGCCAAGGCCTAGATAGGCGGATGTCCAGATCATGCGTCCCACAATAGAGAACAGCAGGAAGACGCGCAGACGATAGCGGCTTGCGCCAGCCAATAAGTTCACCGCCGAACTCAGAAACGATAGGAGGGAGCGGCTAAGGAGGACGGTCAATATACCCCATTGCTGGAAGAGCAAGTCGATCCGAGCCTGGCGCGCAGCGGTGAACCCAAGCCAGCGCCCTCGTCGCTCCAAGAACTCCCGACCGAAGAGCCGTCCGACGCCGTAGCCGGCCAAATCGCCTGATGCAGAGGAAGCCACCACGACCGCGGCAGCCCAAAGCCAGTTCATTTCTCCCCGTGCGATCAATGATCCAGCGACCACCACCGATAGCGCAGATGGGAAAGGCGCACCCACAGTACCGAGCAGAAGCGTCAGCCCGAGAACCGGGTAACCATAGACGAGTAGCGCGGCGAGGATTTCCTCACCAACTGTGCCCGGCTCGCTGACCGTTTCCTTCCCGCCTTGAGGTGATGAGGTGGAGCGCAACTCCGAGATCGCTTTCTGGACCTGCTGGATATACTGAAACGGTGACAAGCCTTGCCTCTCGGCGAGAGATTTCAAGGTTGTTTTCGGAACTATATCTGGCGGTAACCCAAGACGCTCGGCCAATGCCGTCCCAGGCACGTGATAAGCGCGTGCAACATAGTCAAGAGTCATCCACGGCCGGACGCTGCTGACATCCGGCGCGCCCAATTCGTACGCCGAACGCAGCAATAAGAAAGAACGATAAGTTCGGAGCCCGAAGATAACCGTAGCGAAGGCAGCGATGGCAAAGAGAATAAATAACACCACGCGCTGCCAATGAAAGCGACTCTTGATCATCTCTTCTTTCTTTCACGGACTTGCACCGAGATGCTACCCGGCCTCAATCAATTTCCCTTGTCCGGCTAGAGAATCTTCCGAGCCGTCCATCCAAGCGCTTCTAGGAAGCGCTCAGCCCAACCGCGATGCGCCCACACCGAGGGCTGAACTTCCGACGCATCTGCCAGATCCCGATAGAATTGCTCTGTCAATGCGCTTCCCAACCCACGCTCCCGGGCGACCAGGACAAGCTCGTGATTCACAAACAGGCTCAGATGGTCGAGATTGGGCGACCCGATAACGCTCCATTCATCGTCAATCACCGCTGTTTTCGCGTGGAGCTTTCCTCGCGGAGGAGGAAGATACTCGTAGATGCGAACGCCGGCTGCCATCAGGCGGGCATAGGCTGAACGAGTTAACCAGCCGACGAATGGCGGATCGCTATAGCGAGGGACGAGCAGCCGCACGTCAACCCCTCTCTTGGCGGCCTCCCGCGCCGCCCTCTCAACGATGCTTCCCGGACAGAAGTAGGGAGTGGTTATATAGACATGGCGGACAGACCGCCCGATGAGCCGGGCGTAGCAACAAGCGATACGCTTCCAAACGAGACAAGAGAAGTCCGGCACC
>JACQUW010000191.1 GCA_016210115.1 Deltaproteobacteria bacterium
CCATTGAGATTAAAAACTGCAATCTCATTTCCTTCAACTTTAACCATTTTAGCGGTTCCGGGTGGAACCTCATTGACGCTGCAAACCCTGACGTATCTACCCATGGCGGTCATCTTCGCCTTCAAGCTGGTTTGGTTTGAACTTGCCGCGGAGAGGCTTGAGTGGGGTCCTTTACGGTCGCCGCAAATATCACTGCAGCTAACACCATTACTCCGGAGATAATGAGGAATCCGTTAAAGTAACTGAGCGCGGCGATGAGCACCCCCGCCAAGATCGGTCCAGCGGCCTCGCCGGCATCCCAAATAGTTCCGAAGACACCCATGGCCGAACCCATTCTGCCGGTTTTGGCGAGATCGGCTACCAGTGCTGTGGTGGACGGAGTAACAATCGCCACTCCCAAACCAAAAAGACTGGAAAGTATCATCATCGTGAAGAAAGCCTGGCTACGTACGATCAGCGGAATGATAACGGCGCAAAGGACAATGCCCAAAAGGATCATGGGCTTTCTGCCTATTCGATCGGATAGCCAACCTCCAGCCGGTTTGCCGGCCATTGTGGTGGCAAGTTGGCTTCCCATAATGAGTCCTATGGCAGCATCGTTGTAGCCGATTTCCTTGGCGTAAATGGGGAAAAAGCCCAGAAAGCCCCCATACCCAACATACATGGCCGCCTCCAGTATGGAAGCAATAACGAGAACGCGGCTCGACAAAACCTCAAGGATGCCCTTTTTAAACTCCGCCCATCTTCGTGGGTTGTCTTGCCGCGGCGCTGGTTTAGTTTCCTCGGCCGGAAGGCGCAAAACCATAAGGAGGGGAAGACAACCGAGGGTGCCGACTATCAAATAGGTGACTGAGTAACTGGCAGTAGAAAAAAGAACGAAGCCGCCGATCATGGGGCCAATAGTTGCCCCTAAATCGTTGACGGAGGAAAACCAGCCGAGCTTTTCCCCTCGGCCTTTTTGGAAAAGATCGGCCACATAAGCCGAGGCTACAGGCGAGAAGATGGCTGTAGCAAAACCATGAACAAAGCGTAGCGCGAGAAGACTTGAAGGCCCTGTGACTAGCGGATACAAAAAAGGAGGCAGGGCAAAGAAGAGGGCCCCCAGAAGCATCATCCGCCTGCGGCCCAGGATGTCAGAAAGTGCCCCAGCAGGAAGCTTGATAAAGATGCCGGTGATAGTGGAGGCGGCCACAATAAGGCCGATCAACTCCGGCGATGAGCCGAGATCTTGGGCAAACCGCGGCAGAACAGGGCTGCGCGCCATCTGATAGCTGAAGCGCGAAAGCAGGCCAGCTATGATCAGGATCACAAACGGAGAGAAGAGGTTTGTCATCGGGACCGTCCTGTGCTAATTAACAACTGAACTTTCATTATAACAACTGTATCTTTTAACTCAACTTGGAGATGGGTCATGCAGGAATCAGAAGGCCGCTGGCTGCTTCTCATCCACCAGATCCCCCCAAAGCCGAACTACTTTCGGGTCAAGATCTGGCGCCGGCTCCAGAAAATTGGCGCCGTCGCAGTAAAAAATTCCGTTTACGTGCTGCCGAGAAGCGACCAAACGCAAGAAGACTTTCAGTGGACACTGCGGGAAATCGTTGAAGGCGGCGGAGAGGCGACGCTCTGCGAAGCACGGTTTGTCGAAGGGCTCTCGAATGATCAGATTGAAGACCTTTTTCAGGCGGCCCGAAGCTCTGATTACCGCCAGACTGCCGAAGAGGCGCGACGGGTCGCCAAATCCTTCCCGGCTCGGCGAACATCCGAAGACCATGAGGAACAAGCCTCCGTCGAGCTAGATCGGTTGAAACGACGATTCGCAGAAGTGGTGGCTATCGACTTCTTCGGCGCGCCTGGCCGTGAGGCAGCCCAAGGATTGATCTCAGAACTCGAAGCAAAACTGCACCCCACGCGCCAACGGCTCAGCAACCCCACGTCTGTAAACGCCCGCATCAAGGATCTCCGTGGCCACACCTGGGTAACGAGAAAGGGCATACATATCGACCGCATGGCCAGCGCCTGGCTCATTCGCCGCTTTATCGACCCCGGAGCCCGCTTCAAGTTCGTTCCCGCCAAAGGTTACAAGCTGGAATCCGGCGAGGTGCGTTTCGACATGTTTGAAGCTGAGTTCACTCATGAAGGAGATCGTTCCACGTTTGAAGTTCTCATGCATCGATTGCGGCTTACTGACACGGCGCTCCAACCGATTGCGGAGATCGTTCACGATATCGATCTCAAGGACTCGAAGTTTGCACGAGACGAAACACCGGGAATTGATCGGATCATTACCGGAATTGCCATGGGGTATAAGGAGGATGAAAGCCGGCTGGCTCGCGCAGCCGCTATGTTCGATGACTTATACGAGTATTTTAAGAGAAAACGGAAATAAGTTCGCACTGAAAGTCTGTGAAGAAAACTTCGTTTCTTTACGACGCGCTCTACGCTTCTCTTCAGCAAGAGTCAAAAGGAAGTGAAAGAGGCATTCAAAACCGCGTCACCGCGCTCAACGTTCTGACTTACCGCAGGAAAGGTTCCAGGTAGACTTTCCCCCAGAGTTACACTATAAACAAATCCGACTGTTATGTCGTCGTTTCGATCCAATTTTTGGCGCTCAGTAGTTCTGCCAGTTGTATTGACGGTTGCGCTTCTTCTCCCAACGCTGCACCTGCATCCGGTTTTTGAGTACGATCACGACGGACACGCGCGTCAACAGACCGTCATTCACGCTGATTTCTTTTCTGTGTCACCTTATGAGCACGATCGTTTTGATGAAGATGTTGCGCTCAGCGATAGCTTCCCTTCGGATTTTTCACAAAGCACCCTGTCAGCTCTTCTTACCCGTAGTGTTGATTCTCTGCTGACGGGCCTTGAGAAAAGTCCGGAGTTTCTCCTTGTCGATCTAGCCGTAGGTCATACGCAACTCGTTCCATTCACTCACATCCTGAAGCGAGACCACCCATCCCCTGTGCAGCAGGTCCTTCTCGCTCCAAGCGCACCGCGATCCCCTCCACGACTCGCATAGAGCCGTCAATCTTCTAATTTCCCCAAGGGAAAAGTGTATCCGTTTTTTAGGCGGGCTTTCGCTCGTTTAAAGCGCCGCCTTCCTGGAACAAAGGAGTACCGAATGCCGCGATGGTATTTTGTCTGGCTTTTTCTAAAATTCAATTTACGGCTTAAGCTTTACTGCGTAATCTCTGCTGTGGTGCTTATCGCAACTTTCCGCGCCTTCCAGGCGGACGCAGCTGAGCGACCCGCATCCAACTCTACCAAAGTAACCGCTCCAACGAACCAGATGGCGCTGGATGCGGTGGTTACGAATGTCCTGGAACACAATCCCGAACTCAGTTTCTACAATGCTGAGATTGCCGCTGCCAGAGGTGGAGCCCGAACCGCGGCGGCATGGGTGAATCCAGAGATCTCCGCCACGGTTGGTGACAAGCGGGTGACGGGTGGCGGGCTGGCGACGGAAGGCGTTGCCTGGTCGGTATCGGTACGGCAGCCATTTGAATGGCCGGGGCGCATCCCGCTGCGCAAGGCCATTGCCAATCAACAGATACAACTTGCCGAGCTCGGCTTTGCCCAGTTCAAAGCCGCGCTGGCCGCACGAACGCGCTCTGTTGTCTATGGTTTGTTCGCAGCCCAACAGAAGGCAGCGGCTGCCCGAGAAGTCGCCGACCGGTTTCATGCCTTGCGTCACGTGCTGGTGCAACGCGATCTGGCCGGAATCACGCCGGAGTTGGAACTACGCATTATCGAAGCGACAGAAATTACGATGCTCCGCAAGGCCAGTGAGGCGTCGGTGGCGGAACAAGCGGCGATGCTGGAACTGAACCAACTGCGCGGCCAGCCGTGGCAGCACGCGATGAGGATTGCGCCGTTGGATGTAGCGTTCAGCGGTGCGCCGAACACGGAACATCTGTTGGCGGCGGCGCAGACAAGCAATTTCGAGATACGGATGCGGCAAGTGGAGCTGGAACAACAGGGTTTCAGGGTGTCGCTGGCGAGAAACGAGCGGTATCCGACGGTGACGGTTGGACCGTATGTCTCGCAAGAGCGAGCAAGCGACCGTGAACGACAAATCGGCATCGGCATCTCGATTCCGCTCTCTCTCTGGAATCAAAACGAGGGCAATATCGAGACAGCTGCGGCCCGACAGAAGCAGGCGGAAACAGCGATGTACGTCACGCAACGAAGCATCGAGAGGCAAGTCGTCGAGAAGGCGCTGATGTATCAGGCGAAACTAACCGAGATGGCGAAATGGCGACCTGAATCAGTGGCCGCATTTCGCAAAGCGGCGCAGCTGGCCGACCGTCACTACCGGCTCGGCGCCGTGCCGATTACAACTTACGTCGAGTTGCAGAAACAATATCTGGACGCGGTCGAGGCGCTGCTGGAAACCAGGCGTGAGGCGCTCGAAGCCGGGCAACAACTGGGACTGCTCACCGGGCTTAACATCAACGCGGTTCAGACCAAATCTCCGAAACCTTGAGAGGCCTGCCAGCCATGATTGACAAAATCCTCGAATTTTCCATGCGCCAGCCCGGCTTTATCCTACTGGGTGCTATGATCCTGCTCGCCACCGGTGTCTGGTCGGCATTGCATTTGCCCATCGACGCCGTGCCCGACATTACTGCTCCACAAGTGCAAGTGAACACCGAAGTCCCGGCATTGGCTGCCGAGGAGTCGGAAAAACTCGTCACGCATCCCATCGAAATTGCTCTGGCTGGCCTGCCGGCAGTGGACGAAATGCGTTCGCTGACCAAATTCGGACTCTCGCAGGTGACGATCCAATTTAGAGACGGGACTGACATCTACCGCGCGCGCCAGCTCGTAGCCGAGCGGCTCCAAGGCGTGCTGGAGCGCTTGCCTGCGGGCGCACTACCCAAACTCGCCCCCATCAGCACCGGCCTCGGCGAAATCTTTTATTACAACCTACAGTATCGCGCCGATACAAAGAATAAACCGGCGGCGGAATTGGAGCAGTTGATCGAGTTGAGCCAAATCCAGGAATATGTGATCAAGCCGTTGCTTCGCACTGTGCCGGGCGTCGCTGAAATCAACGAGAGCGGCGGCTACGAAAAGCAATTCGTCGTCCAGCCCAAGCCCGATTCGCTGGCCCAAGTAGGCATGAGTTTCAACGAATTAGCTGACCTTGTCGCGCAGAACGTTGAGAATGCAGGCGGCGGTATTATCAGCCGCGGCACTGAGCAACTCACCATCCGCGCTGTGAGCCGCGTGAACGATGCGGAAGATATCGCCAATCTGCCGCTCAAATTCGGCGCCGGCGTCACGCCGCTCCTTGTCAAAGATGTGGCCGAAGTAAAGACAGGAACCAAGTTCCGCACCGGCGCGGCAACCCTCGATGGTCACGAGGCGGTCATCGGCACGACGATGATGCTGGCAGGCGAGAACAGCCGCGAGGTGGCCGAACGGGTCAAGGCGCGTATTGGCGAAATTCAGAGTAAGCTGCCCGAAGGGGTGGAGATTCAGATACAATACGACCGCTCCCAACTTATCGATCGGACCGTCGGAACCGTCAAGACCAACCTGTTCGAAGGCGCGGTGCTCGTGGTTGCAGTGCTGCTTGGACTGCTGGGCAACTGGCGCGCAGCGCTCATCGTCGCCGCCGCGATCCCGCTTTCGTTTCTGTTCGCGCTCACAGGCATGACGCGGTTCGGTATCTCAGGAAACCTGATGAGTCTTGGCGCGGTGGACTTTGGCCTTATCATTGACGGCGCGGTAGTCATTGTGGAGAACATTGTCCGCCGGCTCGGACAACGGCAGCACGAGCTTGGACGGGCGCTCACGATCGAGGAACGAGCTCATACCGTGCTCGCCGCCGCAAAGCAGGTCGGCAATCCGATGTTCTTCGGCGTGGTCATCATTACCGTCGTCTATATCCCTATTCTCGCGCTGACGGGAATTGAAGGGAAAATGTTTCATCCGATGGCGCTCACCGTTATGCTCGCGCTCGCAGGCGCGTTGCTGCTCTCGCTCACGTTGATGCCGGTGCTTTGCTCCTTCGTACTGCGTGGCAGAATTCACGAAGGAGACAACGTAGTTATCCGCCTCGCCAAGCGCGCCTATGAGCCAACGCTCCAGATTGCATTACGGCTGCGCTGGATCGTGGTTGTCGCTGCCGTCGCGATATTTGCCGGGTCCCTTTGGCTGTTCGGGCACTTGGGGGCGGAGTTTGTCCCAAAACTCGACGAGGGTTCCATCACCGCAATGCTCTACAAGCCCGTGGGTATGAGCTTGGAGGAATCGCTTAGGACCGACATCGAAGTCGAGAACCGGCTATCGAAGGAATTTCCGGAGATCACCCGCGTCTTCACCCGCATCGGCACCAGCGAAATCGCCACGGATCCGATGCCGCCCAACGAGAGCGACGTTTACATCTTTTATAAACCGGTCGGCGAATGGCCCAAAACACCCGAGCGTCCAGCAAATAAAGCGGAATTGCGCGAACAGATCGAGGTGATGCTCAAAAAAATCAACCCCGAGTACAGCATCCTCTTCGCGCAGCCTATCGAGATGCGTTTCAACGAGATGCTCGAAGGCACGCGCGCCGAACTGGCGGTAAAGATTTTCGGTAACGATTACGATGTGCTCGAAAAGCTCGCCGAGCAAATCAAGGGCATTCTCGAAAAGACGCCCGGCGTAGCGCAGGTCGAGTTCGAGACCGAGGGGCGCACTCCACAGCTGCAGCTGCAGATCAAACGTGATGTGCTGCGACGTTACAGTCTTCAGGCCGCCGAGGCGAATAAAGCCGTGAGCGTCGCCCTGGCCGGCCGCGAGGTCGGCATTATCGTCGATGGCAACCGCAGGCATGACATCGTGGTGCGGATGCCCGAGCATCTGCGCTCGGATGATGAGCAAATCAAGAAGTTGCCGGTGCGGGTCGGCCAGAATGGTCTCATCCCGCTTGGAAAACTGGTGGAGTTCAAGACGCTTAAGGCAGTCGAACCTATCCGGCGGGATGACGGCCAGCGCCGCGCGGCACTTATGGTGAATCTCAAAGTGCGCGACGTCGAAGGCTTCGTCCGCGAAGCCGAGCGTCGCATTAAGGAACAGGTGCGTTTGCCAGACAACTACATTATTGAATTTGGCGGTCAGTTTAAAAATCTGCAAGAAGCCCGCATGCGCCTTGCCGTGGTTGTTCCATCGGCTCTGGCTCTCATCTTCGTGCTCATCTTTTTTGCGTTCAGTAGCCTGCGACAGGCATTGTTGGTTTACTCCGGGATTCCTCTAGCCGTCACCGGTGGCATCCTCGCGCTCTGGGTGCGGGGGATGCCGTTCAGCATTACGGCGGCGGTGGGGTTCATCGCGCTGAGTGGGGTGGCCGTTCTAAACGGCCTAGTGATTATTAGCTACTTCAATCAGCTCCGCGAAGAGGGCAAATCCATCCGCGATTCGGTCATCGAAGGCTCGCTCACTCGCCTGCGTCCAGTGTTGATGACCGCTTTGGTGGCCAGCCTTGGTTTCGTGCCGATGGCCATAGCCACGGGTGCGGGAGCAGAAGTGCAACGTCCGCTGGCGACCGTCGTCATCGGCGGCATACTCAGCTCCACGTTCCTGACGCTGATACTGCTACCGGTGCTTTACGATTGGGTAGAGCGCAGAAGAGCTGGAAGCTTGCCCGGCAATAAAATTTCATGACTGGGTTTATCCAAAAACGTATGAATAGCGGACTGCGTTACTGAGGAGTATGATTTCTTTATGAGCGATGTCGACCATTCCCGCTCCCATAATGATCAGGGTCATACTCATTATGATCACACCCACGGCACAATAGACCCGGCATTGCTCACCACAGAGCGCGGCATTTGGGCGGTCAAGTGGTCTCTCATCAACTTGGCCGCCACGGGCGTATTTCAGGTGATCGTTGTTTTCTTTTCGGGGAGTGTGGCTCTCCTTGCCGATACAATACACAACATTGCCGACGCGGCAACGGCCATTCCTCTGTGGATTGCGTTTGTCCTGGCGCGGCGAAAACCTTCCCGTCGTTTCACTTACGGTTATGGTCGAGCAGAAGATGTAGCAGGGATTGTTATTGTCCTGACCATCTTATTCAGCGCGGTTCTGGCGGGCTATGAATCGATTGACCGTCTCTTGCGCCCCCAGCCTGTTGATCATCTGTGGGCAGTGGTTATAGCCTCCCTCATTGGCTTTGCCGGCAATGAGATGGTGGCGATTTTGCGCATTCGGGTGGGCAAACAGATTAACAGTGCCGCTCTCATTGCGGATGGTTACCATGCGCGAGTGGATGGCCTAACCAGTTTAGGCGTGTTGTTCAGCGCCGTAGGTGTGGGGCTCGGTTATCCGCTGGCAGACGCGATCATAGGCTTTCTCATCAGCGTTGCTATCCTGCGCACCGTTTGGGAATCTGGGAAAGCTGTTTTTACCCGCTTGCTGGACGGAGTCGATCCTGAGGTGATCGACGAAATCACGCGCGCGATAAACCACGCTCAAGGCGTACGCGAGGTCACGGAAGTGCGGCTGCGCTGGTCGGGCCATCGGTTACATGCCGAAGTCAATCTCGCCGTAAGTCCCAGACTGTCGGTTGCGGAAGGACACGCCATCGCGGTGGAGGCCCGGCACCAGCTCTTGCACACCCTACCGTATCTTTTCAACGTCACTGTCCATATCGACCCGGAGCATCTCTCGGGAGAAGAACATCATCGCATCACGGAGCACACGCATGAAGGCCTGAGCATCCATTCACATCGCTAGGAAGGTTGATCATGACGCAACCTTTCAGTTGTTGCTGTATCCCAAAGGTAGAGCAGTTGATTGCAAAGGAATGCAAGAAGTCCCGTATTTGGTCGTTTTTCACGAAGGGGACGTCGGAGCAAAAAACGCCGCCTGTCAGCGGCCTATCTTTTGCCGCAGTAGCTGCTGATGGACTGATTTTTCTGCAGCAAGCTTCTGCGTAAATTCAGGCTCGGTAATAACCCCTTTTTCGATCAAGAGCTTTGCCACCGCATCAGCCGTGGCTAGACTGGATACGATAAGCTCCTCTAGTGTTGGGGTTCCCGTAGGATCTGTCGTTTCCATGGGGCCTCCTATGATTGGTTCTGCGCGTCTCGGCGTCAGCTTCTATTTGGATTATTCACAAACCGCGTCTGTCTCGCCACCCGAAAGTGGCTCCTTTTGATTGTGCTCCCCAATGTCCGGTAACACTCATAACGAGCTTAACTATGAGTCGTTCCGTTTGGAATTCGGGTAACCAGCACCTTATCAATCCGTTTTCGATCCATATCCACAATTTCGAAGCGGAGGTTATTCCACTCAAAAGAATCGGGCACCATTGGAACGCGTCCCATTTGCGTAAATAGGAACCCTCCCAAAGTCTGGTAGGCGTCCTTTTTTTCTCCAGGCAAGCTCTCTAATTGGAAGAGTTCCTTAAAATCCTCCACAAGCAACATTCCATCCAACAACCACGAGCCGTCCGGCCGTTGCACGGCCTTCGGCTCGTGGTGCATTTCGCTGAATGGGATCTCCCCCGCAATAGCTTCCAGGATGTCGTGGTGTGTAAGCAGACCTTCGATCCCCCCGTACTCGTCCACCACCAGCGCAATATGTTTTCCGGACTCTTTGAACGATTCCAGCACCTCCAGCGCGGAAACGCTTCTAGGCACGAACACGGGTTGTTGGAGTGAGGCCTCAAGATTGAAGGGCTTGCCTGTCAAATTACCGGCCAACAAGTCTTGCGCTTGAACCACACCCTTTACGTGGTCAAGGCTCCCCACGCAGACCGGAAATCGAGAATGGCCGCTTTCGGCGATTTTTTTATGGGTCTGCTCGACCGGATCGTTAAGATCGAGCCACACGATCTGCGTCCGCGGCGTCATCAGCGACCGGGCGCTTCGATCACCGAGTTTGAATACGGCCTCGACCATGTCTTGCTCCGATTCTTCGAAAATACCGGCTTCAGTGCCCTTTTGAACCAGCATCTTGATCTCTTCCTCCGTTACCGGCGGCTCTTGAGCGGGACGCCTGCCCCATAATCGAAACAGCGCGTCGGTGGACAGGCTCAAAACGTGAACGGCGGGAGAAGAAATTGTCGAAAAGGCGCGCAACGGGATAGCTACAACCGTCGCGATCGACTCGGGATGGTGTAGAGCTAGACGCTTGGGAACAAGCTCGCCGATAACAAGCGAGAAGTAAGTGATGCCAATGACAACGATTCCCAAAGCCAGGGCTTGGCTGTAGGGCTCACCTGCAGGAATAGAGCTCAGGTAAATGGCCAGGTGCTCGGCAATCGTTCTGCCTCCATAGGCTCCCGCGAGGATGCCGATGAGGGTGATACCAATTTGAACAGCGGAGAGAAAGCGATTGGGCTCATCGGCAAGTTCCAAGGCCACCTTAGCTTTTGTATTGCCCTTGGCAGCCCAGTCCTGTAACCGTGACTTACGCGCGGTAACCACGGCCATCTCGGACATAGCGAAAACGCCATTGGCCAAAATGAGCAGGAAGATGATAAGAATTTCCCATCCTATAACAGACATGTCTAACCTCGTTAGCCTCTACATCCTCAGAGCTATCCCTCGCAGCATGTAACCAAAAGCGGCCAGGCCAGCACTTGCCAAAAACCACTTACGGAGGCGTCAATCATTATTATTCTTCGGTCAGCCGTCAGGGAGAGTCCGTGTGAACGATTCGGTCAAGTGAGTGAGGCGTTTTTAAACCTGTCCCGCTGACTTCCCGGACCGAGGAAAAGGCCGTGGAGGAAATCCGAGATTCTACCCCAGTCAGCCGCTCCTGCCCTATGACTCGACCATCTTTGAACAGATAGCGGGCATCAATTTTACCGTCAAAGTCTTGGTCTTCCTCCTGTAGAACCCTTTCGCCATCCTTGTACGTCACCCAAACGTCGACACGTCGGTCCCCGTTGGTATCGGCTTCCTGCCGGACCACTTGGCCGTTTTCATAGAAAATCCGGAGATCAAAGTAACCGTCGCCGTCGGTGTCGCGTTCCTCGTGGCTAAGTTGCCCTTCTTTGAAAACATAGAGGATATCGAATTCTCCTTTCCCTTTGCTCCCAATCAACCGTTTCGAGACCTTTCCTTGTGAGAAAAGCTCGATCAGGTCGATCCGGCCCGTGCCGCGAGTTTCCTCTTCTCTCCGTACAAGCTCCTGGGCGTTGAAGTAGAGAATTCGGTTTGGCTTTCCGCGCACGGTGAGATCTTCCTCCTGCCTGACGAGAAACCCCTCCTCATAATAGCCCCAGAGATCTATCTTGCCTGTGTATTTCCGGTCGATTTCCTTCCTGACCAGTTGCCCATTCTCGAAGTAAGAAACAGTATCCATCTTGCCATCTCCGTTCGTATCTTCTTCAATCCGGCTGATCTTTCCGTCTTCAAAATGCGTAATCCGGTCAGCGCGGCCGTCCCGTTTGGTCGACACTTCATCTCTTTTTAGCCCGCCATCTCTGTAAAAAATCCACACATCAGGTCTCCCGTCGAAGTTTTCGTCCTTCTCAACCCGTTGAATCTTGCCTTCGTTATCGTAATAAACCCACAAGTCCATCTTACCATCCTGGTTGGTGTCTCGCTCCATCCGAATCACGCGCCCTTGATCGTCATAGTAGAAGCTCGCAACCGGTCGCTGGCCATGGGCCTGACCATATCCGGAAAGCCCGCCGAGGAGGAGAAGGAAAAAAAGCAAAACGTGTGAGGGCATCGTCCACGTCCTCCTGGAACTAAGTGCCGGCAGCTCTTGCTTTAACCCAGGCCAACACGCGACCTCGATAGAGATACGCGAAAAAGACAATCACGACCGATACGGCAACGACAAAAACCAGCGTGGAAGCATTCTGGCTTCTTATGGCCGTTCCCTGGATGGTAAGGAGCGCGGTCCCCGGGATGCGGCCAAAGACCATCATCATGAGAAAGACGCCAAGCCGCATGTGGCTCAGGCCGAGAAGATAGCAAAGATAATCCTTCGGACCCGGGATCAGGAAAAGAACGAAGCATATTGTCGCTCCTGCGTTGGTCCCAAGAAAATCAAACTTTTTCAGGAATTCTTTTTTGACCATTTTCTCGACCAGGGGCCTGCCTACAGTGCGGGCAAGCTCGAAGGCGATCCATGAACCGAGAATGAGACCGACCATCGAAAGGAAAAATCCCAGACCCGGCCCGTAAAGATACCCGCCAGCCAGTCCGAGGAGTTCTCCCGGTATAGGCGCGGCGGCCACCTGTAACACCTGCAACAGCACGAACACTGCGGCCGAGTATGGTCCCAGCGAAAAGAAGAATCTCCTTATTCTCTCTTGCCTCCCGCTCGGATCTTCGAGTTCCTCCCAAAGATTGTCCGGGACACCGAACGGTTGCGGGCTGAATCTGCTGCCCCAAAAAATCAGTAAGATAAGCAGTAGAAGAATCGCCCCCTTGATGAAAAGCTTCTTTTCCGAAACTCGCTGTTCCATCTTTTAGAGTGCCAGCCATGCGAAAAGTTGCCCTTCAGGAAAGGGGATATGAAGAGCGTAGTCAAACAGGCCGTAAAAAAATCCCCACGAGAGGAGTGTTATGGCAATCGTTATAGGCCACTTTTCCCGGGCGGCTATTTTGAGATAGAGAAGAGTCGTCGCTGCAACCGCGAGCGAGAAACCGAGGAGCCATACCGCTATAAGGAAGCCTACAATCCAACCGATGATGCTCGCGGTTCGGCTACGAATCACTTCCTCAGGCAGGTCCGCGCTAACATCGCCTTCGCTGAATATTGTCTTCTTTGTCTTACCGGCTAGCTCCAATCCTAACTGAGCGACAGCCAGCGTCAGAACCGGAAAGCCGATTACCCAGGGAAAAAGACCGGCGCGATAGCCGAACTCCCTGCTTTGCCACAACGCGCCGGCCAGCGTGACGACGAGCAAGCCTGTAAAACATATGTCCCACAACCTCAGCGCGCCCTTTTCTTCCTCAACTCGCTCCTCAATGGTTACGCCGACCGCCTCCAGTTGAGCCTGTAATTTCTCTCGACTCCGCCATCTCTCTTTGATCACAGGATAGAAGATGCCGGTCAGTGTCAGGATAAAAAGGATAATGACTCCCGGCCGCCACAGCCACGCGACACCGTAGTTGTCCGTAGACAGAAAGAGCCTGTTTTCCATCAGCGGTCCCAATACTAGGCCTAGAATCAAAGGGGGCCTTTGCCAATCCAGCTTTACCATCACCCATCCGAGCGCGCCAAAGGCCAAGACGACGAGCATGTCTTCAAACGCGTTTTTCTTGGCGAAACCCCCTAAATAGACGAGCAGGATGATGAACGGAATGAGCAGGCCAGCCCGGACTTGGGTGATCTTAGCCAGGTGATTCAGAAACAGGAAGCAAATCCCAACGGTGATCAGATTAGAAACAACAATGATCCAAACAAAGGAAAAGGTAAGGTCGAGCTTACCCTTCGGGGGAGGGAGCAGCATATCCGGTCCAGGCACAATCCCCTGGATGACAAAAGCTCCGAGAAGAATCGCCATAATGACGCTGCCGGGAACGCCAAAGGCGACGGTTGGAATAAATGCGCCTCCCAGCACGGAGTTGTTAGCTGCTCCCGGCCCCAAAACTCCTTCTACAGCTCCCTTGCCAAAGCGCTCTTTATTTGGCGAGCTCTGCACCGCATGAGCATAAGCGATCCACTGCCCCACGGCGCCACCCATCCCGGGAATAACGCCCACATAAGCGCCCAGGGCGCTGCATCGAATAACCAACCACCAGTGGCGGAAGGTATCTTTCACCCCTTCCATAACTCCGCCCAACTTTTCCGTCTTCTCCTTGGCGATGCTTCCGCCCTGTACCGCCAGATCGATGACCTCGGGGATGGCAAACAGCCCCACCGTTACAGGCACCAAGCCGATTCCATCCCAGAGAAAAAGCTGCCCGAAGGTGTAGCGCTGTATCCCCGATATGGGATCTATGCCTATCATCGCCAAACAAAACCCGATTGCCCCTGAGATGAGGCCTTTGAGGAGGTTTCCACCGCTGAGCGAGACAACGAAGGTTACTCCCAGTAGCCCGATCATGAAAAATTCCGGAGAGCCAAAGGTAAGAACCAAGGGGCGAACTATTGGGATGGAAACGGCCAGACACAGGGCCCCTTTGACATCGGCCGCCCCGTGCATATCCACAGTTGGTTCCCTGCTACATACCAGAGCACCGAAGACACTTGGCAGGCTGGCCAGATGATGCACAGCCAGCTTTTCGGTGGGCAAGTGGGGAACAGGGAATTCGACCCGTTTCTCCAAATCAATACACCGCTCAAGTTAAACGGACAGGTTGTCGCCATTTTGATGCTGAACAAATTTGCCAAGCCTGTGGCGGAAAAAGTGCGGAGGAACACCCTCAAACTCTTCAGCCTTACAGCGGGCATCCTGGCGCTGGGACTGATCCTTTTTGGCGTGGTCTCCTCGCGCATGCTGCGTCTTTTACAGAATCTGACCGCAGCGGCAGAGGAAGTGAGTCACGGAAACCTGGCAGTGACCCTCCCCAAACAACGAAGTAGCGACGAGGTGGGCCAGCTGGCTAACGCGTTTGAGAACATGATCGGTGGCCTCAAGGAGCGTGACTTTATTCGCGACACCTTTGGCCGCTACCTCAGCCAAGAGGTGGTCGATGAGCTGTTGAGCTCACCGGATGGATTGAGGCTGGGAGGCGAGTTGCGAGCGGTAACCTTTTTGGTGTCTGACCTGCGCGGCTTTACCACGCTGTCATCGCGGATCGAGCCAAATGGTGTTATTCAAATTGTAAACCGCTTTTTGGAGCCCATGGTCGACATTATCGCCCGCCACCGGGGAACTGTGGATGAGTTTCAAGGCGACGGCATCCTCGCTTTCTTTGGAGCCCCTTTGGCTTCCACGGACGACCCTGAGCGGGCGGTAGCTTGCGCTGTAGAAATGCACCGCGCTTTGGTTGAGATCAACGCTGAACAAAGGAAGCGTGGGCTTCCTGAACTCCACATGGGCATCGGCATCAACACGGGCGAGGTCATTGTCGGAAATATCGGCTCAGAGAAAAGAACCAAGTATGGCGCCCTGGGAACGCCCATCAATGTCGCCTACCGGATTGAGTCCCACACCGTAAGCGGACAGGTGCTTATCTCCCAGACAACCTATGAGCGGGTGAAAGATGTCGTAAGGGTGGGCCACGCGTGGGATTTGCAGTTTAAAGGGCTGGATGAACTGATTCAGGTCTATGAGGTCAAGGGCCTGAATGGAAAATATTCTTCCTCGATGCCTGAAGAAGCGCCGGAGCATTTTCTTGATTTGGATGCGCCGCTCTCGATTGAGTGTTTCATCGTGGAAGGAAAAACCGTGTCGGATAAGAGCATCGGAGGCCGAATCGAGAGGCTCTCCGAAAACCGCGCGCAGGGCGTTCTGGATGGAGCGGTGGAGAAGAACATGAACCTCAAGGTTCGTATGATTTCTGATGGCGCGGGCACAATTTCCGGGGTTTACGCCAAAGTGATGGAAGCGGATCCTACGAGCGGGAACAGTACCACTCGAATCGTTTTGAACTTCACTTCATTGCCCCACGATGCAAAGGCGTTTTTGGAGAAAAGACGAACCGAGGCTTTGTAGGCTTAGCGTCTTTCCTGTTGGCTCGGGTGTGCAGCTCCTCTATGCGGAGACAAAAGTTCTTTTGCGTTATCGCGTTACAATATTTGTCGCATTCACCGCCCTTCTTCTGGTGGCCGCCGGAACGGAGAAGCGTAAGGAATTGCCTCACACAAAAGACTGCCCCCACGACCCCAAACAAGTCTATATCCCCGCGGGGGAGTTTTGGATGGGAAGCACGAGAAAGGAAAGAGAATATGCCTATCGGCTGGACAAGGAAGTTACTCGAGCCTATGGCTGGTACGAGAAGGAGACGCGAAAAAAAGTGAAGACCGGGAGTTATTGTATCGATCGCTATCCGGTGACCAATTCTGAGTATAAGGAATTTATGGCTGAGACCGGGCGCTCCGAACCCTTCATCTCGCCTGAAGCGTACCAGCGGCAAGGGTTCCTTGTCCATCCGTATGAAAAGGTCAAAGAATTCCTCTGGCAGAACCGATCCTACCCAGCTGGCCGCGAAGACCATCCTGTGGTCTTAGTGAGCCTTGACGATGCCACATCTTACTGTGCCTGGGTGGGTAAGAAGATGAAGCGCGCGTACCGCTTACCCACCGAGGCAGAATGGGAGAAGGCGGCGCGGGGCACGGATGGACGCATTTTTCCGTGGGGTGACGAGTGGCACCCTTCCTATCTCAATAGCGGTGAAAGCATTGGCTCAACTACGCCTGTAAGTCGCTTTCCAAAGGGGAGAAGCCCTTACGGTCTTTATGACGTGATTGGAAATGTTTTTGAGTGGACCGCATCGCCCTGGGATGAAAAAAGCTATATCTTAAAAGGCTGTTCCTGGGATGACTTGCCTGGCACCTGTAGGGCCGCCATGGGGCACGGCCGTGCACCTCAAAGCAAGCATATCTTGATCGGCTTTCGCTGTGTGTCAGGACTTACCTCCTTCCAACCATAAGCTTTCCTTCCATGCCTTTTCTCCGGTGGCCTGGCTGGGCACAGTAGAAAACAAGTTCCTCTGCTTTATCAAACCTGACATTCAAGCTTTGGGTCTCACCCGAATCAATGTAGGCGATTTTTTCCTTTCGACCGACGATAGCCAGAGAGTGGGGAAATCGTCCTCGATTGGTGACCACAATCTTAATTTCTCCTTGAGAAACTTGAATACGGGATGGCTTAAAAGAAAACTCACTGGCCGTTATGCGAATCTCTTGAGGCTGTTGCGCAGAGGCAGCAAGGGATGCCGCCATCGCAAACAACGACGTCATAAAACCCCTACTTTTTTTTCTCAGCATAGCCCTTCTCTTTGTTTGAGTTAACGAAGGTTTCGCGGATATATCGGACCACGCTCCAGATTTCTTTATCGCTCAGGACCTGCCCGAAAGGCTGCATCGTGTCAAAACCGTCTTCAGTAATCGACGCGATCTTACCCTTCTTAATTAGCGAGAAAAGGAAATCGTGATTGAAACGGGCCATTAGTTGTGGATCGGTAAGGTTCATCGGTGATGGCTGGGCTTCGCTGACGAAATATTTTGGCGCCGGCTGCTTGGCGAATGCCCTTTCGCCATCTCCACGTCCGCTCTTTCCGTGACACACTGCACAGGCGTCGTCAAAGATTTCCCTCATCTTGGCTGACTGTGGCCCGCCCTGGCTAAAAGCTCGTTCAAATTTGATCAACTCGCGAATTTGGTGATCTTCGAGCACTTGGCCAAACGCAGGCATCGCTAGCGATTCAAGCTTCTTATTGGGAATCTCCCTCTTGAGAACGGCTAGTTTTCCGTATTTCACGACGTTGAACATATACTCATCAGTAAGCCGGGACATATAAACCGAATTGATAA
>JACQUW010000202.1 GCA_016210115.1 Deltaproteobacteria bacterium
AAAGTGTGGTTACAGCGCAGCCGCCGTTACTGCCGCGCCGTTTACTTCGACGGCTTAAGGTGGATCAATTTCACCTAGCAGAGGTGGATCAATTTTGGTTAGCGCCGAAGCCTCTATACCGGGATTGACAATCCGGACAGCATCATCATTGTCTCTCATGATGGGCTGCGCGAAGTAGAGGGAACAGGCGTTCTCGAAAGGGTCGATTCGGAAGCGCTTTTGATAATTGATTCGGATCTGCCGCAGCCAAAGACTCAGGCGAGAACCGTTCGGCTGCCTTTCCGCCGGCTCGTTTCGGCGAAAATGGCGGCTGTGTCCGCACTTGGACTCTGGGTGAAAATCAAACGGCCTTTCCCGTTGGAGGCATACGTATCAGCGCTGGAGAACTTCTATGGCGATCATGCCCCCTATCATCTCGAAGCGATCGAAAAGGTGCTCAGCCAGAGTATTTGATTGAGCGCGGAGCGAGCGGCCGGAATCAAAGGCAAATTCAAATTAGCGAGGCAAGCGCCGCTTCCAAAGCTCCTTTCGCCGCAGCCACTTTGTAGCCGTTCTTGCTCATGGGCCTGGCGCCACCGAGAGCTGCCTCACAGCTTTTGCAAATAGCATCCTTCAGCCTCTTGCCCTTCAGCTCGGTTTCAGCTTTGGCGGATCTCAAAGGATAAGGCGCCAAACCTCCAAAGACAATGCGAGAGTCTGTGACGATGTTGTCTTTGATCGTCAGGTTCACGGCCACACTCACAATAGCGAAATCGAACGCCTGCCGTTCTCGAATTTTGAGATAGATCGCTTTGCTGGTGGCGACCGGGCTGGGAATCTCTACGCCGACCAGCATTTCTTGCGACGTGAGGATATTTTCTCGCAAAACGTTTTTCGCCGGCCCAACATAGAACTGCTCGATGGGAACGAGTCTATTCCCCTTGGCGGAAGCGACCTCCACTTT
The DNA here is from genome assembly GCA_016210115.1 of Deltaproteobacteria bacterium. Taxonomy (GTDB): domain Bacteria; phylum Desulfobacterota; class Binatia; order UBA9968; family UBA9968; genus JACQUW01. Next base: position 944 of record JACQUW010000202.1, read on the forward strand.
GGCGTTCAAAGCGGTAAGAGCCGGGGCAAGATCGGAGGGATAGACCATATAGCAGTTATGGCCCCCAATAATGGCATTGTATTGATTTTCGCCGGCCAGGGCATAACAAGTGCTGCCACCTTTTCTGAAGCAATCCTTGAACAGGGCGCCCCGATAATACCAGCAGCGGGGTTTCTGGCAGAGATTTCCGCCGAGCGTCGCCACATTCCGGATCTGAGGAACGGCCACTTGCCGGGCTGCCTGGGAAAGGAGCGGGTACTTCTTGTCGATCATCTCCGAGGAGGCGATATCGGTTATGGTCGTGGTGGCCCCGATCTTTAATGCAGATTTTTGGTCGGTGATATAATTTAGCTCTTTGACCCCTTTAATATCGATAAGATATTGGGGCGGCTTGAATTTGGGTCCTTGCAGCCGGTCCTTCATCATCCCAATGAGATCGCTCCCGCCGGCGAGGACCGCCGCTCTTTCCGAATAGCGCGCCAGGAGCGCCATTGCCTGGGCCACGCTCGCTATTCTAAAATACTCAAAAGGTTTCATTGCGGCTCCTTTCCTTTAGGCCTTCAGCAGTCCATTCAGAACTGCGCGGGGGGTGATCGGAAGTTCCTGGAATCGCACTCCGATGGCGTTGTAGACCGCATTGGCAATCGCGGGCGCCGGAACACTATAAGGGGGCTCTCCCACTCCCTTGGCCCCGAACGGGCCATGAGGATCGATGGGCTCTATTAGTAGCGGCCGGATTTCCGGGATGTCTTTGATCGTGAACACCTTGTAATCCAAAACGTTGGAATTGAGGCACAGCCCTGTCGTCCTGTCAAAGACCTGCTGCTCGCTCAAGCCATAGCCGATTCCCTGAATCGCTCCTCCTTCGATCTGATTTTCCGTCGCAAGCAGATTGATGGCTCTTCCCACGTCATGGGCGGCGATCAATTTGAGCACTTTTACCGTCCCGGTTCGGGTATCCACCTCGACTTCGACGAAGTGAGCGCTGAACGTGTGAAAGCTGACGCCGCGAGGCACTCTGGCGGTTCCCCGCCCTATAAGAGACCCGGGAGCTTTCTTCATCAATTCTTGCAGCGAGATTCTTTTTTCCGCTCCCCGGACAAAGACCATTCCGTCTCTGAGCTCGAGATTTGCTTTGTCCTCCTTTAATTCCTGCGCCGCACGCTCAACGAGTTGCCGTTTGGCGTCCGCGGCCGCGAGCTTGATGCCCCAACCTCCTGTCATCGTTTGCCTGCTGCCGCTCGATCCTCCGGTATCCGTGGTCGTTTCGGTATCCGCGGAGGTGACGGAGACAGCGTCGAGAGAAACTCCAAGTTCCTCCGCCGCAATCATGGCCATCATCGTCTTTTGACTGCCGCCGATGTCGGCGGTGCCGGTCAGCACGTTCACGGTTGCGTCTTGATTAACCTTCACGATCCCCGAGCTGGGTTCGGTCGGAGCGCCGTGACGACAGGCATGGACAGCCATGCCGAGACCCTTTTTGATCGGCCCGGGACTGGAGTGCGCCTTATGCCATCGCTCTTTCCACCCGATCGCTTCCGCTCCTTTCCTTATACATTCCTCCATTCCAATGCTGCTAAAAGGCAGCTTTCGATCCTGGTCTCCATCTTCCCGGCGAGCATAATTCTTTAGTCTCAGGTCCAGCGGGTCCATCCCCAACTTTTCCGCAATCACGTCCATGTGAGCTTCCTGGGCAAATTGCGCCTGGGGATGACCGACACACCGCATGAATCCGCCCTCCGGTTTATTCGTGTAGACGCTGTATCCCTCCACTTTTACGTTTGGACAGCGATACACCGATCTCATCGTCTCGAGCGCGCCCGATGCGCCGTCAAAATGAGCATAAGCTCCCATGTCCGCTATCACTTTTGCATAGATGGCCGTAAGCGTCCCGTCTTTTTTCACGCCGTATTTCAGATGCCAAGTCGTGGGATATCGATGGTGGGCGGAAAGAAAGTTTTCTTGTCTACTCAACTCGATCCTTACCGGCCGTCCGGTTTTCTTGGCGAGAAGGGCCGCCAAGACATTGTACCTCTCGGGCCCCCCCTTATCGCCGAATCCTCCTCCGACAAACTCGCTGATCACGCGCACTTTGCTCATCGGCAACTTCAGCGCCTGGGCCACAGCGGACTGGATTCGAAAGGTATACTGAGTCGAGTCCCAGATCGTTAACTTTCCTCCTTCCCATTGAGCGACGCAGACTCTCGGCTCCGAAGTCACGTGTTGGAGGAGAGGAGTATGGTATCCTGCCTCATACACCAGGTCTGCCTGTTCAAAGCCTTTTTCGATACTCCCCCGCTGAGCAATGACCGGCTTGCCGCCAATCAGATTTCCCCCCGAATGGATCGCGGGGGCGCCAGGCTTTAACGCCTCCTCTGCGTCAAGCACAAAGGGAAGAGCTTCGTACGTTACGCTGATCAGGTCCAATGCCTGCTCCGCGCTTTCCTCATCGACCGCCGCAACGGCCGCAATGTCGTCTCCTTCGAACCGGGCAACGTCCGTCAGTATCGGCATATCTTTGTGCCAGCGGAAGGACGGCATGTCTTTGGACGTAACGATGGCTCTCACCCCGGAAAGGCTCCGCGCACGATCGCACTCGACCTTCACGACCTTCGCGTGGGGATGAGGACTCCTTAAGATTCTGCCGTAGAGCATTCCGGGCAGATAGATGTCGGAGGCGTATTTGCCTCTTCCGCTGACCCGCTCCCAGCCGTCGATCTTCGGCTGGCGTTTTCCAATGACTCTAAATTCATGATTCATGGAGCGCCTCCTATTTGACTTGCCGGGCCGCTGCCATTGCCGATTCCAGAATCTTGGGATATGCCGCGCACCGGCAGATGTTGCCGGAGAGGGCTTCCTTGATCTGCCCAACACCGGGGCGCGGTGAGACATCCAGCAATGCCTTCACCGACATAATATGCCCCGGCGTACAAAATCCGCATTGCAATCCGTCGTGGTCAATGAAGGCCTGTTGAATAGGATGAGCGATCGCACCATCGCTTACGCCTTCAATCGTAGTTATTCTTCTGTTCTCCGCTTCGAGCGCGAGCCGTGAACAGGAGTAAACGGCTTTGCCGTCCATCATGACGGTGCAGGCGCCGCAACTCCCGCGATCGCATAATTTCTTGGTCCCCGTCAGGCCCAGCTCTCTTCGCAATACCTCCAGGAGCGTCCAGTGGGACCTCACCCTCACGCGGTAGGGATGGCCATTGACGTTGAGATTAATCACTGATGCCTTTATTCCGGGTGGCAGCGCAGCCTCGGCTTCTGCTGGCGAGACCGCTTCCGCGGTTCTTATGCCTGCAGCGATCGCGCCGGTTCCCATGCCTTTCAGGAAATCGCGGCGAGACACTCGGACCTGCTGGTTCTCGTCTTTGTTCTGCTCTTCCGGTTTTTTTTCTTTCCCGTCCATAAGTCCTCTCCTCTAAATTTGTGCTTCAGCCACTCACAAGTAGATTTCGCCGCGCCAGCCCGCTTCCACAGCATTTCTTGCGCGGAAAATTGAGTTGCAGACCAACAGTTTTTGTTTTCTGCGTCAAGAAAAAAACCGGCCAGGTTTTTACATCTATGTAAATATGCCGGCCCGGCGAGCAAGCCACGAGGATAGAAACTACTCTGGCGAATCGGGCGCCTAAAGAACGGCTGGCTTCAGGGAACGACACCCGACCTGGACATCTGCACCGTGTTGGAGTAAGCCGGCACACATGAAACCCGCACAGGCGAGGCGGAAGAAAAAGAAAAAAGTAGCGGAGCGGCCGCAACGGCAACGGCAAATCAACGTAGAAAGGAAACGGGCAGAAGAGAGCCAATCGGCCTTTCAGCCTCATTTCCTCGTCATATTGAGCCCATTATTCGTCCTGCTCTTGGCGCGCAGCTTTTTTTTTACCGAACCTGAACAGCATTTCTCCTACCTTGCGGAATCTTTTCTTCACGGGAAGGTCTTTTTTTTGGAAGCGACGGACGGCAAGTGGGACGACACAGCTCCGTTCGAAGGAAAGTTTTACTGGCCGCAAGGTCCTTTCCCGGCCTTATTGATCCTGCCGTTCGTATGGATTTTTGACCGTCTCGGAGCTTTTTTCTTCCAGGGATACCTGTCGTTTTTTCTCGTGATCTCGACGCTAGTGTTGATCTACCGCTCGGCGAGAAGGCTTGAATACGACGGCGAAAGCGCTTTCTTCTTTGCTTTCGCTTTTGCCACCTGCTCTTATCTTGGCGTTGCTTTGGTCACGTGGAGCTGGTACTTCGCCCACGTCGTGGCGGTCTCGTTTTTGTGGCTTGCCATTCATGAGTGGCTTGGTCAAAAGAGGTATGGCTTGATCGGGGTCCTTTTTGCGGGGGTAACTGCAACCAGGCTCACGGCCGGCTTGGGAATCATCTTTTTCGCGCTGGACCTGCTTTTCAAGCGAATCGAGCTGCGAAAAAAAACCCTTGCGTTCGTTAGGCTTCTATCCCCCGTTATCATCATGAGCGCACTGCTGGCCGGGTACAACTTTGTGAGATTCGGGAACTTTCTCGAAACCGGCTACAGCTTCCAGCTCGTTGCGCAAGAGACCGCAGAATTGCGAAAGCGCGGAATATTGAGTCTCGCCCACGTCCCTATGAATTTCTATTGGGCGATACTGGGATTGCCCATTTTCAATTTCGGTTCTTCCAACCAAATCCCGCCGGTTCTGGCAAATCCCTGGGGAATGAGCATCTTTCTGACTTCGCCATATCTAGTCCTGCTTTTCTGGCAACGCTATCCAAAACTCCAGGACAAATTCTTGCTGCTCACGTCAGGGGTCGTGGCGTTTGCGGCGTTCCTTTTTTTTGGCGTCGGCTATCGCCAATTCGGTTACCGATTCTCCCTGGACTTCCTGCCGCTTCTTTTTCTCCTCCTCATGACGGCTTACAAACAGACTCATCAACAACTTTCATTCCCCTTGAAAATACTCTTGGTGGTCTCGGCCGTCGTTAACCTTTACTTATGGTCAACTTTCGTAATGTATGATCCGGTCTGATTTTGATCCCCGCCCGCTTTCGCGGGACCGTGCCGGCTTTCCTTTACGTCGCGCTCGGGTAAATTCAGAACTTCCGCGTCGGGGTTGCTCTGCTGCGCTCAGCCACCGCTCCCGAGTTGATCCGAGTCTGGCGGTGGTTTCAACTCGAACGCATTGAGCGTACAGGCAAGCATGCAAAAATATCCGATAGTCGCGGTCAATTCAACCAGTCCTTTGACTCCAAAGCGCTGGAGCATGGCTCTAAAAGTGCCTTCGGTCACCCGGTGCGAGCGTAGCAACGCTTCCACATAACCTACGATCTGCGCTTCCTCGGGAGTCAAACCGGATGAAGCGTCACCGGCGCGAATTGCGCGGATGGCCTCTTCAGTTACACCGAATTTCCGCGCATGACCGGAATGAACCGACCATATGTGCTCGCAATCCAGCTCTCGTCCTACCGTGAGGATCGCCAGCGTCGCAGCTTTCGGGTCGATCGGGGATTCAAACCGAAGATAGGCACCGAGGTGGGCAGCGCGCTCGGCAATCTGTGGGCTGTGAAGAAGCAATGTAAACGGCCCCTGGATTTCTCCCCGAGTTCCGACGATTGCTTCGTACGCTGCCTGACTCTCGGCTGGCAGATCTTCTTTTTTCCTGATCACCGGGATCCGAGCCATGTTTTCCTCCGTTTTTCTCAACCAACATTCTGCTCTTGATTTATTAACCGGCCTATCCTATAGCACGGGCGATATGGTAACGGTCAATTCACGCAGTTTTCGGGAGAAGGAATGGATTTCAAGGACCTGAGAGAGTTTATTAAAGTCGTCGAGGAAAAAGGAGAATTAAAAAAGCTCGACGGAGCCGATCCTCATCTTGAAATCGGCGCGATCACCGA
>JACQUW010000204.1 GCA_016210115.1 Deltaproteobacteria bacterium
CCGTAGGGATGCCTAACGGTCTGGTACTCTTCCCGTCCTTCTCGATGTCCACCCGGCGCACCGGCGGCGGGAAATAACTGCCAGAGGACAGCCGATTCCACAGCCGATAGAGATTGTTACTTAAGTCCTCTACCAACTGCTCGATTGACTGGCCATCGACACCCGCCGCGCCTTGATTGGCCTTCACCTGCTTGTAGGCCTCCCACACTTCACGCTTGGCAATACCAAACGGTTTTCTCTTATCCATGCGGGTCCTCCCCTCCCGGGTTGCCCACCCGATAAGACCGGACGACGCCGCCCCTTCGGTCCGGTTCCGTTACGGAACTTTCCACCCTACTATGAGCGACTCCGCCCCTGTGCCCCGCCTCGGTACTCGGGCGCTTGCGGGGGCTACCCGCTTGCGCGTCTCCCTTTACATCGGGGCGACAGGTTCCTACGTTCCTCACCCACGCCTGAATCAAGATCACGCCGCCTTCATGCCGGACGCCAGTGGAGCCATAGACAGGTAACTCCCCACCTGCTTCGCGGGACAGAGTCTCAATCCCGGTTTCGACGCCGTTTAAGGTCTTTCGACACGTCATCAGCGGTTCACTTGCGTTCGTCTTCTTGATTCTCACCTGACGGAGTACCTCTCCGCCTTTTCCGGCAACGTTCACGACGAAGACTCTTAATCCACGCCGCTTGCGGTGGTTTGAAGTCTGCGCCTGTACGCCGACTTCGAGGGACCCACCCTCATCGTTGGTGAAGCATCGCTTCCATCTGCAACACGATGGCCGCGTTCGTAGCACACAGCCTCCCGACCCCTTAAAATCTCAAGATGCCCGCGAGCATTAAGGCGCAGCCGGCCAATGCCACAGCCATGCTGATCACCCCGGCGTGGAACCACGGCATCACCGTGCGGCGGTTTGCGGAGGGGAGACGCGCGTGGTAGCTCGTGGGGCGCCACCACCAGCCGGACCCCAGGATTCCCATGGGTCCAAGCGCACGGTAAAGGGCTAGGTGATAGCGAACGCCAACGATAACGCCAATGGTGAGCCCTGCGGCCGACGTGGCTGCGCCTATGCCCAAAAGGATGGGACCATGGAGGAAGTGGCCGCCGATGGCGGCCAGGACAAGCGCCGCAACGATGCCTACTGCGATCAAAAGCTCGGGCATCTCACCTCCGGGTGTGCTTGGATCCTATTTTGCGCCGGTGGCGCGGTCTGTCAATGGTTCGCCGCTCTTCCGCATTTTGACGTTGCGCCGATGGATCGAAGACGTCGCCGCGGGAGAGAGGGCGCTCCGAGGTAATGCCGTGGGTTAAATGAAAAGACTCCCCCTTCCATGCGAGTTAATACAAGAAACAAGACGCGACCCCGTATAACGCTGGAACTGCAAGTCGGACCCTATAACTATTTTCTCCCCCGATCCGAATAGAGACCCTTTTCTCCTTCCGCCTGTCCAATTTCGAAGGTGGTAAAAAAGAAGGAGATGGTTTAAACTTCGGGTTGTGGATTATGGCGAGATCCGATCATGCCTGGAAAATTGTCGTTTCACTGAGCACGCACGTAGAGAGATGGAATCAGAACCCTTCGGGCTGATCCGTATCGAGGAGGTGCTCGAAGCTCTTAGCGCAGGCGAGATCATTGAGGAATACCCAGATGATCAACCGTATCCGAGTTGCTTGGTTTTAGGTCGGACTCTTACGGACAGACCGATTCACATTGTTTGCGCTCCGGTTTCAACCGAGCGGCGACTGATTGTGATTACGACCTACCATCCTGATCCGATCCGGTGGGAGCCAGATTTCAAACGGAGGAAAGCATTATGAAGTGTGTGATCTGTAAGAACGGCGAAGTGGTAAAAGCCCCCGTCCAAGCCGAGATCAAAGTTGGTTACGACCACCTGATGGTGACCGTGCAGGCCGAAGCGTGCGCCGAGTGCGGCGAACCATATTATTCCGCGGAGACGATGCGGCACCTTGAGCGCCTGAGAGAAGAGTTCACGCGGAAAAAGATTGTCCCGCCCTCGGTGGGCAAGGTGTATCAGATCTGCTGAAAATGCGCGACGGGCCCACATCTTGGCCGCCAAGGGATAAAGACGCCCGATCTTCTTCATAACGAACTCGCGAGAGGAGCGCCCCATCGGCTTACTCGCCACGTTATCTTCTCAAGGATCTGTATGTCCTCTTTCGTCGGCCAATAGAGTTCAGAAAAAGTCTGGTTGGCCGGGGGGCGGCTTTCAATCTCGGGCCGGACGCAGGTTTTCCGCTCCGAGCTGTCGCCGCCGACCCAAATAGTCACTCCCGATCCAAGAAAAAGCTCCCGGTACATTTCTTCCGCCACAGAGCCTGACCTGAGCGAAGCAGAAAGATAATCGCCATAGCTCATCGCGTCATCGCGCAGGACGTTGCAGCAGTTCTCGGCTTCCCGGACGACAGGAACAGACAGTCAAGAAATCAAAGCACGACCCCATAACCTTTACACGGTGATAGACCGGCGGCAATCAGGTCCATGTTGATAAAATCAGGGCAGCCGGCTTCACGCGGCAAGAACTCAAGAGCAAACGTGGTTTTTCCCGCTCCGTTCGGTCCGGCGATGATGACAATCTTTTTGTCGGTGGGCATTTATTCCCCGTGCAGAGTGCGCGGTTTCCGTTGATCTCCGGTGGAGCATGAACGGGTGTCTGGCGGGGCATTACTCGCGGTGACCAGTACCTGGTAACAGATCTGGCGTGAAGACGAGTAGGCGAGTAGACTTGCCCTCATCATCGATTAGAAAAATCTTCCCCGTGCTCACATTTTTGACCCCTCAGCCGTTAAGTGCCACGTCCCCTCTTAGCGCTGCCAACAGTCCTTCATAAAGTCAGCAGTCAAATTGACGAATTTGTCGCACACTTGCATGAGTTCCCATGAATGGCCCGTACGGCCTGACGGATCACGCGGAAAATACGCATTCTCAACACTAAGCCCCAATTCCTTGACCGCCCTTATTGCATTGCTGAAGTCTCCGTCGCCGGAAACTAAAATCGCTACGTCGAAAATCTTTTTGACTGCCATATCGAGCATATCCATAGCAATCTTCACGTCGACGCCTTTCTCCTGGTGGAAATCCCTCTGAAATGTCTGGCCACAATGAGGGCACTGTAGCTCTTGCTGTCTCCTTACCAGACGGCCCAAGCGCCGTTCTAGATACGGAACCTTGTCTAAATAGGCGAAGAATTTTTGCTGTTGGCTGTAAGCCCGGGGATTTTCTGTCTGATTGAGGGGCACAATGTAGTAATAGGTTCTGACATGTTTCCTACCAGAGCAAAGCGTCGTGGAAAACCTTTCAAAATCAACATTGGTCCGTTGGAACATAGCTCGGAGGCCGTGGTAAAAGTTGCTTCCGTCTATGAAGATGGCTACTCTCTCGGGGGAGGGCATTTTAAATGGGACAAAAAGAAACAAGGGGTTAGGAATCCTAACCCCTTGGAG
>JACQUW010000212.1 GCA_016210115.1 Deltaproteobacteria bacterium
CATTACCGTGGTGAAGTTCGCCCCCGCAAACCAGTTCCCTGGCGTGTCTTCCGTTCCCAAGACATCTGCCGGCAATGTCGCCAGCAGCACGCTCTCCGTCGCATCCAAATTCGTGACAACCCTCGCTGTGGCCGTGGCCTGTCCCGGTAAGGTCATATTGCTTTGAATCGCGATGTTTGCCGGCTCCCCAATTCCACCAACCGGGAGACCTTGAACAATCAGCCCGTCCGGGTTTACGAGATTACCGCTCGGGTCCAACCGAAACTGGCCGGCGCGGGTATAGAAGGAATTTCCTGCCGAATCTTTTAAAATAAAGAGCCCCTCGCCCTGAATCCCCAGGTCAGTGGCAGCTCCGGTATTTTCTATTGCTCCCTGGACAAAAGGATGAGAGACGGCCGCCAGTTGAACCCCATAGCCGATCTCGACTCCATCCATCGCAGCGCTCAGCAAATCCTCGAATTCACCCCTCGATGCCTTAAATCCTGGCGTATTGACGTTGGCAATGTTGTGCCCGATGATGGCGAGCGAGTCGCCATAGACGTTCAGCCCGGTTGTGGCGGTGTATAGAGCGGTGGTAATCGACATAATTTCTCTCCCGGTCTATCTCACGCTCATGATGTCGCTCAGCGGCACTTCTAAGGAGCCGATATTGATCGTTGGATGGTTTCCAGCAACGTTGACGGAACTCACGATCCCACGAGTCTCGGTCTTCGCGCGAATCTGGTTCCCCCGACTATCAAGAGCATTGATCTCGTACGTGTAGACACCCGGGGGCACCGATCTCCCGAGGTTGTCTTTGCCGTCCCATAAGACCTTTTGCTCTCCGGCTGATTGACTCCCGAACTCAACCGAGCGCATCAGAGCGCCCGAGCTGTCCTTGATCTGGACCGTGCCTCGGGCCGCATTTGACTCCAGCCTGAAATAGACCGGAGTGCTCCCCGCCTCTCTCGGAATCACTCGGTTTCCATCGACGATGACCTCTTTGCCGATCAACGAAACGGCGCCGATCTGGCTCGCCGCTGCCTGCTGGCTCTGCATGCTGTCCAACCTTCCATTCATTGCAATTAGTTGGTCGAGAATGTTAAAGGTGGCCAACTGCGCTGTAAATTCATAGTTTTCCATTGGATTGAGCGGATCCTGGTTCTGCAATTGGGTAATGAGCAGCTTCAAGAAAGCTTCTTTCGTCACTTCTTTGTTCGGGGCCAGGCCGCTGGTTCCCTGAAGAGAGTTTGTCGCGGAAATGTTTTGGATTTCCATTCTTCTTTCCTTCCCTTGATGTTATGAACGGATATCCGTCAGGCCCAAAGGTTGACGGCGGCCCGATCAGACGTAGGAGTTGACCTCCTGAGCTTTCCCCTCTCTTTTTGCCGAACGCTCCTCGCGCTTTGACCGGCCTCAGCGCCCGCCGGATCCTTCTGGAGATTTTTCCCTCCAGTTCCGCCACCCCACGGACCAACATCCACCCTCACCTCGCCCAGGCTCACACTTTGCGCCTGCAAGGATTCCCGAAGCTCCGGCAGATGGCGCTGAATAAGGTCTCTGGTCTCCAGAGTGTCAGACATGATGCGCGCCTCCACCCGGTCGCTTTCGATGACAATCTTGATTTGCACCCTGCCCATTTCAGGCGGTTCAAGCTGGAGAACAGCCTCTTGTCGGTTTTTCTCAACGCTCGTGCGGATCTCTCCGGCCAGTTGTCCGATCACCGGCGTCACGTTCACGTACGTCGGAGGGGGCTCGGCTCTAGGTGATGATGCGGCATACGAAATCTCTGAAGGCACGATTCTCCCTATTATTGGATTGACTCGCTCATTCACGGAAATCCTTAACTCTCCGTTGATTACTGCGGTCTTGGGTTCCTGAGCCAGGACCTCGTGCAGCGCGTCCAACGTCTCGCCAACAGCCTTACGTTTCTCAGTGGCGTTAGGCAGAGCTCCGGTGCCGGGAGAGAAAAAATGTAAATCCTCGGATTGTTCACGCTCGCCTTCAACCTGGGATTGCGGCTCTGACCCGGTACCGGCGACTTCCATATTTACAAAAAGAGCCCTCGCACCGATTTGCACGAGTTCAGCGTGGACATTTGGACCCCTCTCTCGAACCGCAACAAAGCCATAGTCTGCTTGTTCGGAAAGATCCCGGCCCAGCGCCGGTTGTTGGCTGCGCGCGAGCCGGCGCGGTTCGATCTCATCAAAATTGAGCCCGCGGCTACGCTTCTCTCTTCCCAAATCACCCTCGTAGCGCGGCGGTTTGAGAGCCTCCGTGGCGCCCGCTGGTATTCGTGAAGTTTCGCTGGCGGTCGACAGGCCCGCCTCTGCCTCGTCTCCACTGTGCCGATGAAAGGCGTCGGCCACACCCGGAGGAAAGGCAAAGCTTCGCGGACTTTTCCACCTCGCACTCTCGATTTCGGCAACCACCGAGCCGCTACCGCCGAGCTGATTGAAGGGCCAACTCGCGGGCTCTTCACTGGAAGCTCGAACGTGGGTTGCAACGCCAGACGAAGTTCTCTCGCGAACCAGTGGCGTCATGGGCTCGGTTGCCTCGGACTGCTGACGGAGAGCGTCTGGTTGTAGCGTCGGAAGAGATTCGACGAACGCGCGGCTGGCTTCATATGGCTTCTCGCTAGACAGGGAGGCAGAAGACTCGCCGTCTGGATGCTGCCCTGGTCTAAGTCTGGCGACGTCCGAAACTCTTTGGGAAATTGCGTCGTCTCGCATTCCCCGATCCACCACGAAGGGCTTGCTTGGTTCATCTGTCGAGCCTGGATCCTCTTGCACTCCCGATAGCCCTATACTTTGCGCCTGAAGGTATTCGCGAAGTTCCGTCAGATGGCGCTGAATAAGATCTCCCGCCTCCTGGTTTTCAGGCACAATACGCACCTCGACCCGGTCACTCTGGGCAAGAATACTGATTTGGACCCTACCCAGCGCGGGCGGGTCAAGCTGGATAACCGTCCTTTGTCGGTTTCTTTCGAGGCTCGTTAGAATTTCTCCCGTCAACTGACCGATCAGCGGCGTTACGTTCACATACGCGCGGCGGTTTTCCGCCGTGGATGAGACGGGGACGCCGTCAGGCATAGGTTTCGTCTCGATAAAGACAATATCCAGCTTCTCAGTCTGACTGTGGTCATCCTCCTTGGTTACCCTCTCGAAAGGATTCTGGTCCTGCGTGAGTACTTGGCTTGGAACTCTGATTGGATCAATTGGGTCAAACTCGATCCCGTGGCCGTCCTGCTCCTTTTTCAAAAAAGCAGAAGCGTCTGGACGTCGCGGCTTTTCCAGGAAATTGATTTCTGAGCCGACTGGCTCGCCTTCATGTGGAACTTCTTCCTTCCGCCAAATTACGGTGACCGCGGGGCCTGGAAAGAGCACTCGCGCAGTCTCCGGCCGACTGTCGCCATCCGCGTTGCCTTTCTGTCCTCGGGCTGCAAGGAACCCGCGCTCTCTATCTGGAACAAAATCCACGATCTCCTTCGGCTGATCGTCCCGATCCCTCCTGACCCGATCGGCCTCGCTTGGATTCAACCGATAGGGGGGGTTCTTGTCTTTCGCATCCAACAGATGCACGTTTCGAATCTGGGATGGCTCGGAGACAACCCCGGGTGATCCCGAAGAATAAAACTCTTCTGGAATTGGAGAAATCATCCGATCGTATAGCTCGGATTGAACATTCCATCGGGCCGGTTGTTCGTCCGACTGAGACCCGACCAGTGGGGAAATCTTTTCACTTGGCGTGGCGAAAAACAGAGCAGCAGTCTCTCTAACTGGGGAAGATTGCTGCGGGCTAAGCGTCTCAGCGGCATCTAATAGCCTCTGGCAGGTTTCACTCTCCGGTGAAGGCCTCGCATTCCCGACTTTCGATTGCTCGACCTCTGCTCTCTCAACCTGTTTTTTTCGTTGCGACGCAGTTTTCAAACTTCGCATCCCTTGTACTGTTCGACCTGCCGTTCCGGTCGGCTCGTTTTCAACGCCCTTGGCTCCCGCTTTGGCTTTGGAAAAACCCACACCAATATCGGGCGGATCGTTTAACGTCGGCAAAATTTTCTCCGTTGCGAGCGGAATCCCGGTTTCTTTCCTGCCCAGGCTCTGAAAAATACCAGTCAGTATTTCTGCGTCAGTATGGACCGGCAATTCTGAAATTTCTCCGGGGCCGAAAAAGACCACACGGTTTTCGTCCCCCGGATCCGCCATCAGAACCGAAGAAATTTCACCTTGATCTTCAACACCGTATAGTACTCTTCCAAGAACGCCAGAGAATGGCTCGGTAGGATCTGACCCGGCCATCTCTATATTGTTTTCCAGACCCACTGGATATTCCTCTAAGCGCACCGGCAAAAAAGCGACACGAAGCACCATCCGCTCGCATAGAAAAGCAAGTGCGGTGCCAGGGTCTTGAAAGCGGAAGTTTCTTATTAGAAGGCGAACGATAACCGGGGGAAGAGATTCGCCCTTCGACAGGACAATCGAATTATTTAAGATTTCTTAGAACAACATACTGGGAAGGATTTGCTCTGTCTCGGGAATTTTTTGCCCGATTCGCCGGCTGCGGAGACTACCGTGGTTCATCCCTCCGCGTATATCTCTGCCGGGCCATTTCATCAGTCAATTTTTGTTCATCTTTGCTCTCAGCGAACCGATATTTCTGCAAAAGGCGGGAGCGTAGTCGCTCCAGGCTCTTGACTTTAATGTCGGCCCCGACGACTTCAGCCCTCTTCTCGACGAGTTGCCCATCGAGGGAGGCCTTTAGGCGACTCTGCTCAATAATAGCTTCGGTCACGCACTGGATGAAATCACCCTGAGATCTCAGCTCTGAAATGGAAAGCCACTTGCCGGCCTGTTCCTCCATCATTTTCCTGTGACCGGCGATTGTTTGCTCCAGTTCCGCGATGTGGCGCGCCAGACGGCGCTTCTCCGCGTCCAGACGATAGAGTTCAAGTTTTTTTTCCTCTCTCATCCGCTCCCGATAGCGCAACACGGATCCGAGCCGGAAGTGGAAGCCAGCCATAGAGTCAAGCCCGCAATAGATCAGCCAAAGATTGAAAGCTTTCTTCGATCGTGACGCGCTCGAACTCTCTTTGACAAAGGTACTGGCGGATTCTGGGCATGAGTTGAACAGCTCGATCGACATCGGAATTTTTTCCTGAAACGTAGGCGCCGATCTGGATGAGATCCTCCGCGTCTCGGTAAGCTGCCAGATACCGCACGATATCTCCCACCTGTCGTTGTTGTTCTCTTAACGTTACACGGGTGCGTACTCGACTGACAGACGAGAGTACATCAACGGCAGGAAAGTGTTGGTGCTCGGCCAGCCTCCGCGAAAGAGAAATATGGCCATCCGCGATGGACCGAACCGTATCGCTGATAGGCTCGTGCGGGTCATCGCCTTCCATAAGGACCGTATACAATCCAGTAATGCTGCCTTTGCCTTTCCAGGTTCCAGCACGCTCCAGCAAACGCGGGAGCAGAGCAAAAACGGATGGAGTGTAGCCTTTGGTGGAAGGCGGCTCGCCCGCTGCCAGTCCCACCTCTCGCTGTGCCATCGCCAGCCGACTCAACGAATCCATCAGCAGGAGCACATCCTTTCCCTGATCACGAAAGTACTCGGCAATCGTCGTGGCGATAAAGGCCCCCCTCACCCGAACCAGCGGATGGTCCGCCGAGGTGGCAGCCACGACTACGGTCGTTTCCCGTTCTTCAGCCGGAAGGCCTCTTTCGACAAACTCCTGAACCTCCCTGCCGCGCTCACCGATCAGGGCAACGACTTTCACGTCGGCACACGTGTGGCGGCAAATCATGGTCAGGAGTGTACTCTTGCCCACCCCGGACCCTGCCAGCAGCGCCACTCTCTGCCCCTTGCCGCAAGTGAGAAGTCCATTGATTGACCGGATCCCAAGATCCATCGGCTTCTGAATTTCTTGCCGCTCTAAAGGGCATGAGACCGCGGCATAGAGGGGATAACTCCGGGTGCCGGCGATAACACCTCTGCCATCGATAGGGCGTCCCAGGCCATCGAGGACCCGACCCAGAACTCCGTCACCGACGGAATAGATCGATTCCCGGGTCTGGGCGACCACCTTGCTTCCCGGCTCTATGCCCCGCAATTCTCCTAAGGGCATGAGTAAGGTTCTCTCACCCCGGAATCCAACCACCTCAGCCAACACTGCTCTCTCCCCTTGAACCGGATAGATTCGACAGAGGCTACCCACGGGGAGCCAGGGTCCGCGACTGACGATCAATAGCCCAACGACGTCCACAACCGCGCCATAGACGCGAAAAGGCAACACCGACTTAAGTCTACTGGAATACGACGAAAGGAGAATCTGGGGACTCATGACTGTTTCCGCGAGTAATTATCCCGAGCTTTTCTTACAGCTATTCTTCCAGCATCTGCCGCCGGATCTCTTCAAGCTGAGTGGAGACGGTGGCATCCACCACGCCAGCATCGGTTTCCACACGGCAACCACCACGCCCAATGTCCTCGGAAGGAATGATTTCCATTTTTTCCAATCCGCCGCCGTTGGTCTCAAGAAGATCGGGGCGGAGATCCAAGAGAGCATGGTAGTCAGCGGGGTTGAGAAATATCCGAAGATCTCGAGCGCTTGGTACGGCCACTTTGGCCCGCGCCAATACCGATGCGACAATCTGTGGGTCTTCCTCAACTTGCTTTCCGACGATCTTCTCCGCCACTTCCAAAGCAAGCTGTGCAATCTGCGGGGCAAATCGGGAGACCCACTCTTCCCTAAGTACCCCAAGCTCTTCGGCCACCTTGCTGAGGGCGCCAAGTGCCGTCCCCATCTCCTTTTTTACGGACTCCCGATCTTCAAGGTTGCACTGTTTGCACGCCGCCTCTTTGAGGGTCTCTGCTTGACGGGCGATCTCAGCCAGGATCCATTCTGGTTGCTCCCGGTCAGTCGGGAAACCCGTCGGCCGCGCACAGCTCGGATCTGCAGATTCCTGTCCCTGCGCGCTGTTCTGTCGATTCTCCTCCACCGTCCGATCCAACAACCCGTTAAGGAGAAAGTCCAGATCGACCTCGCGATAAACCTGGATGTCTCGCGCTTCGAAGGCGCCTCGTAGAACAATCCTAGACAAGAACGTCCTCCTTATTCTTCCCTGTCGTAAGATAGACTTTGCCTTCGCCCTCAAGCTTCCGCGCCATTTCGAGAATCTCGTGCTGAGCGGACTCCACATCACGCAGCCTCACCGGTCCCATAGATTCCATCTCTTCGCGCAACAGAGCCCCGGCACGCTCGGACATACTGCCAAAGACTTTCTGTTTAAGACCGGGGCTGGCCGTGCGCATTGCCATGACCCATTTTTCTTTCTCGACCTCCCGTGTGAGGACTTGCATGCTCTTTTCGTCGATCTTGCCCAGATCCTCAAAGACAAACATGAGCCTTCGCACATTCTCAGCAAGTTCGTCGTTGACCCCTTCGAGCTCGGCCAGAACATGCTCTTCCGTGGACTTGCTGACGCAATTGAGTATTTCGGCCAGCTGTCGAACGCCTCCCAATTCTCTTCCCTGAACCCGCCGCAATCCGCGGCACAACAAATCACCGACTTCCTCGATAACTCCCGGAGACGTATTGTGAAGTGTCGCGATCCGGTACGCCACGTCTTTTTGTTTCTCGCGGTCGAGAAAGGACAGAACCTGGCCCGCATGGGCAGAGTAGAGGTGCGCCAGGACAAAAGCGATCGTCTGCGGGTGTTCTTCCCGCAGAAGATTGGCCAGTGTCTCGCCGTCCACATCATGAAGGGCCTCGACCCCCGAGGAATCGGTCGCCTCCTGAAAGATCCGCTCGACAATCGTGATCGCTTTATCGGGCCCCACAGCCTTGGTCAAAACTCGCTTAAGATAATCCGTCATTTCTTCCGGCACGATTGCTGAATTCCCTATGTAACCGGCGGCTGCCTCGAATACCTCCTGAATCTGCTCCTGTTGAATCACGTTGACCCCGTGAATGCCCTGCCTCAACTTGATCAGCTCCTTCTCGTCCAGCGATCCTGCGAGCATCGAAGCCACCTCTTCACCGACCAGAACCAGAAACACCGCCGCTTTCTCGGGACCTGTCATGGGCAAAAAACCTCCTAATCAGGCGTTGGACGCCCTCCCACAAATCCTTTTTTCCTGTCCTCCTCCGTCAGCCAGGCCCGAAGGAGGCGCACGCTCATTTGATGATAATCGCGGGCTATCTGAACGAGCTGCTCGCGCCGAGGATCTGAAACGACTTCGACTTTCTTTAGCTCGCCCGAGATTTTCTGCACTTCGACCCGCGAGGCCGGGGGACCTTCCGCGATTGAAGAGGCCTCTCGCTTGGCTTTTCTCTTCGCCGAGATCCGTTTCACGACACTTTTCATGAGAAGAAGAAAAAGGAGAGCGCCGGCTCCGATCCCGATCCGTATAGGAGAGGGCAACCAATCGCCAACCTGCACAGCCGGCGTTTCTTCGTTTTTGCCGCCCGCTGGTACTGGAATGGGAAAATTCACGACTTCAATCTGATCGCCTCTTTCTTCATCAAAGCCGACGGCCTTCATGACGATGGCCTTGAGCGCGTCGATCTCTTCTTTAGAACGCGGCGAATAAACGTTGTTCTGATACTTGCCATCCACCATGACAGCTACCGATAGTCGTTTGATTTGACCGCGCGGTTCGGAAATCCTGCTTGTGGTCCGTCCGATCTCGTAACTGGTCATTTGGTTGCTCCTGCTGGGTGTGGCCTCTTTCGGTTTCTCCGCGGTTTTCTTGCCATCCCCTCCAGGAACATTGGATTGCACACCGGGAACACCGCTCGCCGGCGTCGAAGAACCTTCGATCGACTGCTGCTGACTGCGCACAACCTGCCCTGACGGATCGAATTCCTCCCGGGTCTGTTCCATCTCCTGAAAACTCAGTTGGACGTTTACGCGCGTAATCGCCCGGCCCACCCCGAGAACCGGCTCCAGCATAGTTTGGACTCGCGTCTCCAGCTCTTTTTCGTACTCCGACCTGAGACGGTGAAGATTATCGGGCTCAGTGCCCCCTCCCCGCGCGTCGAGGGACGTCAAAAGACGCCCTGAAGTATCCACGACGGTAACTTTCTCGGGCGCAAGACCCGGTACAGAGGTTGCCACAAGCCGGACGATGCCGCGACTCTGTTCGCTCGTCAGGTTAGCGCCGGGTCTCAGCTCTACCACTACGGAGGCAGAAGGCTTCTCTTCGGGACCGAGAAAGCCTGAGCGGTTGGGCAAGGCCAGATGAACGCGACTAGACTTGACCGGCTCCATAGCGTTGATGGTACGTGACAGCTCACCCTGAAGAGCCCTCAGATAATTCACCCGCTGGGTGAATTCACTCACTCCAAAGGAGCTGTGCTCAAAAATTTCGAAACCCACTCCGCTTCCCATGGGAAGCCCCTTGCCAACAAGCTCTAGCCGGGTCCGATCAAGAACATTCTTCGGGACATCAATGACAGAGCCATCACTACGCAGTCGGTAAGGAATTTTTCGCGCCTCTAGCTCCCTGAGCACGGCCGCTGCATCCTGGGGCGAAAGTTGCGTAAATAGGGGCCGATAAAAAGCCTGTTGCAAGAAATACCGGCCAGCGAAAACGGAGCCAAGAAAAACAGGGATTCCAACAAACAGCATTTTCTTCTGTTGCGGTGAGAGCGCGGAGAAACGCGACAGCAGTCTCTTAATTTGATTTAGCGCCTGAATCATGCCATCCGACACAGCCTATCGCTCCCAGGTCTCAAGCTCTCGTCCGACGCGCCCCAGCCTCCGGAGGCTCACACCTGCATCCGAAGGATTTCCTGATACGCCTCCAGAATCTTGTTTCGTACCTGCATCATGAGACGGAATGACACGTCTGCCTTTTCCAGGGCCACCAAAGTCTCTTGCAAATCCCCTTTGCCGCCTGCAACTAATTGACGGATTGATTGGTCCGCTTTCTGTTGGAGATCATTGGCCTCTCCCAAAGCATCGTTAAGGTAGGTGGAAAAACTCCCTTTTCCAAAAGGGGTGGAACCTCCGGTTTTCGGCTCGTAGCCCCCAATCGATGAGGTAACGATTTGCGTCGTCTGTTTAATATCCATATCGATGCTCCTGAAAAACTTTATCCCATGCGTCCCAGATCCAAGAGGCGACGGATCATGGTTTTTGTAGCGTTAAACGCGGCCAGATTGGCTTCGTAAGACCGAACCGCAGACATGAGATCAACCATCTCTTCGAGACTATTGATGTCGGGGTACAAAACATAGCCGTCGGGATTCGCATCGGGATGTTGCGGTTCATAGACCTTCCGCGGCGGCCGCCCGCTTTCACGGACTCCAGCGACGTGAACCGTCAAAATCCCGTGCGGTAGATTTTGGGATCCAGCAGCAGTGAGCGCGGAGATCGTCTCCCGGAAAGGCACGGCTTCAAAGATCACATCGCGCCTTTTATATGGCCCTCCCTCAGGGGAACGGGTTGTCTCCGCGTTAGCCAGATTCCCGGCTATGACACTCAGCCGAACTCTCTGCGCGCCCATCCCTCCAGCGCTCACGCCAAAAATCCTGAACAGATCCATACCTCCCTATCTCCTTCCTTCGCCGATTGCATACCGAAGCGCGCCAAATTTCCGTGAAAGCAGAGTCACGCTCGTCTCATGCAGCAGCGAGTTTTCCAACAGGACCGCGATTTCTCGATCCAATTCGACAGTGTTGCGATCCAGCCGTCCCTCGGGTTCGTAACCTGCTCTCGATGGCTGCAACAGAAACGACGGTTCCAAGACCGTGCTGACTTCGCTGACGGCGGGTTTCAACGCCGGATGAGGCGGATAAAAATTTCCAGCGATCAGCGGCGTCCCTGGTCCCCCTATCCGGCCCGTGCTTCGGTTATCGGCTTGCCCAAGGCTCTTCATCACCCCGGCAAAATTGATATCCCGAGGGCGATATCCCGGAGTATCCACATTAGCGAGGTTCGCAGTTATCAATTCGTGCCTCGCTGCCAGTAGCCTCATGGAAACCATCAGCAGCTGATCCGCAAAACTGAAAAGGTGGAGACCCGCCATTTATGATTCCTCCCGATATTGCCTCAACTTATTCCGGAGGGTGCGGACGCTAATGCCCAGCAACTTCGCCGCTTGAGTCCGGTTCCCGTGGACTTCATCCAGGACTTTTGCGATAAGGCGTTTCTCCATTTCCCGCACTGTTGAACAGCTTTCGATCGCTTCTTCATTCGGAGGCTGCTCAGCCTCAAGCGGCCCGATCTCAGCGCCGTTTAAAACGGGACGTGACGGAGTCACCCACTCGGTTCTTGCAGAGCCAATTGCCGGCCCGTCAGCGAATATTCCAGTCGTGATCTCCTCCTCGATAAACAAATGCTCCGGCCGAATCGAATCCTCTGCTGCGACAATGGCAGCACGCTCCAAGACGTTAAACAACTCCCTGACGTTCCCTCTCCACGGATGGGCTTTAAGCCGGTGCACCGCTTCAGGTGAGAGGACCTTTTTATATCCATTACGGCAAAAAAAAGTGCTGGCGAGCAATCCGACGTCTCCTGTCCTCTCGCGGAGCGGCGGAAGGCGTAAAGGAATGACATTCAATCGGTAAAAAAGATCCTCCCGAAACGCACCCTGACTCACCATTTCCTGGAGATCTTTGTTTGTCGTCGCGATCACACGAATGTCTACGGGACAGGGCTTCTTTCCTCCCAGTCGGTCAACTTCTCGCTCCTGCAAAACCCGCAGGAGCTTGGGTTGGAGACCGAGAGGGATTTCCCCGATTTCATCGAGCAGCAGGGTTCCGGTATGAGCCAGCTCGAACTTACCGAACTTGGTTGAAACCGCGCCGGTAAATGCGCCGCGTTCATAGCCGAACAATTCAGATTCCAGAAGCCCCTCCGGGAGCGCCGCACAATTCACCGCCACGAAAGGCCCTGTGCTGCGCCGGCTCTGAGTGTGAATGTATCGCGCGAGGAGCTCCTTGCCAGTGCCACTTTCACCTCGAATAAGGACGGACGCCTGCGATCGCGCCACCTGCGCGGCAAACTTGAGGAGCGCCTGCATTCTTGGATTGCAGGTGATGATTTCCTTCCCATCCTGTTTCGGCAGCTCGCCGTACTGCTGCTTCTCGCTGTCTTGCGTCAGTGCAGCCTCGACCAGGCTAACGAGTTCTCGATAAGAGAAGGGCTTAACGAGAAAATCGAAGACCCCCATCTTCATTGCCTCTACGGCTTCCGGCACAGTCGCGTAGCCGCTGATCATGATAAAAGGCAGTGCCACTCCCGCCTCATGAGAGCGCCGGACCAAATCCAGGCCATTTATGCGCGGCATTCTCACGTCGCTGATGACAAGATCCACCCCCCCTGCCCTGATTGTCTGGCTCGCGTCCGCGCCGTCTTCACACGAAACTGTCTCATAGCCGGCCGTCTGGAGAGCCTCATCCAGAGCGTTGCGCATGGTCGGATCATCATCCGCGACAAGTATTCGCTTCGCCATAACTCTCTTCCTCAGAACTCAGACGCGGCCTTTCGTCCACGGGCAAGAAGATCGTAAAGCTGCTTCCCTGGCCAGGCTGCGATGAAACTTCGATAGATCCCATATGGACTCCGATGATCTTATGGGCCAACGCAAGCCCCAATCCGGTCCCGTTCGGTTTAGTGGTAAAGAACGGATCGAAGATTTTCTCTCTATTCTCTATGGGAATTCCCATCCCCTGATCCCTGACAATGATCTCTATGGTCCGATACACGCGGCCATTCACCGAGTAGAACGGCGAAAGTCTGGCGGCGATGCGTATCCGCCCTCCATGGGGCATGGCCTCGGTGGCATTGACGATCAGATTGAAAATAGCCTGGGTGAGAAGCGCGCAATCTCCCCACAGCGACGGCAGGCGTGGTTGAACGTGGAAGGTCAGCTTCGTTTTTTCATCCTTTAACAGAGGTTGACAGATCTCTTTCACTTCCCTCATCAACACTGAAACAGGCAGCGATTCCGCACAGATCGAAGGTTCAGCGACAAACGACAGCAGACGAGATAGCGTGGTATAAAGGCGCCGGACCGCGCCGAGGATCTCTTCGGCAAGCCTTTTGGTATCACCCTGTTGTCTTTCCTTGAGAAGAGACGCGTAGAGCTCGATTCCTCCAAGCGGGCTCTTGATTTGATGCGCTACCTCAGCCGCCATTGAACCCAAGGCGGCAAGCCGGGTTGATCTCGCTGCTTCAGCTTCAAGTCGTTTGAGGCGGCTGATATCTTGAAAAACGAGCACGTAGCCACTGCTTTGACCACCAGTCATGATTTTCGAAATGGCGAGATGGATCGGAGTGACCTTCCCGTTTGCGTCACGCACTTCCCGTTCGCAATCCAGCGGGAGAAAGTTGCTTTCGCGCTGCATAAAGCACGAAAGCAACTTTTCACCGACCAGCTCCGAGACGCGCTCGCGGTCCACCTCCCCCATAAGTTTTCTAAGCCGTTGGTTGGCAAATGTTGGCCGGAGATCCTGATCCAGAACAAGAACACCCGCCTTGAGACTATTCAGGATCGAGGAGAGAAAGCCGCGCGCATCCTCTCTCTCTCTCAAACTATTTTCCAGTTGCTGATTTTTTCTCTCAAGCTCGTCTCTTAAGGTGGCGACACGCTCCTCCAGACGACGGTACTCCCGGGTCAGTTCAAGACTGCTGGAGTGAAAACCCGCAACAATCTGTTTGAGCGTTTCCAGTCCGCTCTTTGGGGATTCCAGAGCCTCGGACATAATGTGTGTCTCCTCATGCGGCCATTACGCAAGGGCCATGCCAGCAGCATCGAACGCCGAGCAAGTGTTCCCGATCGCATGCTGATTGGGATTATTCTGGTGAACGCGTGGTTGTTCGAACGCCTCTCTCTCCGGTTGAAGAGGCTGAGCGCGGTCGTGGCGTTGAAGGCTCGCGCACGAATGTTGGACGGCTTGACTCATCACAGGAAAACCCGGAAGTTTTCCAGCAGAATGATTGTGAGGGAATGGCCGGGATTAAATCTTGCTCGCAGCCTATGAAGCTGTCAAAGAAAAATCGCGCGGTGTCACATTTCTGACGAATGCATTGCCTGAAGCCGCATCCATACCATTGCCCCGATGGAGCAAAAGCCCCCGCTTGCGAAGCCGCTCGACCAGAGTGGTTCGGTTTAACCGCAGGAGCTCAGCCGCAAGCGTCTTGTTGCCTCGAGCCCGCTTCAAAGCATCGAGAATTAGCTTATTTTCAATCTCTCGAAGGAAGCCGTCGAGATCCATCCCTTCGGGAGGCAAGCTCAGCTCCTCAACAAAAACCGGCTCTTCGCCTCCGCTGGAGCCGCTCTGAATGTAATCGAGAATGTCGCGGCAACGAATCACGCCGTCTTCATTAAGCACTACCAGTCTCTCTACGAAGTTCTCTAATTCCCGCACGTTTCCCGGCCAATGATATTCTTCGAGTCTGCGCAGGGCTTCTTCTTCGATGCTTTCGAGGCATTTTCCCTTCCTTTGTCCGTGGTGTCGCAAAAAGTGGGTTATCAGAAGCGGTATGTCGCCACGCCTCTCACGCAAAGGCGGAAGACAGACGGGTAGAACATTCAAGCGATAATAGAGATCTTCGCGAAAGCGCCTCTCCCTGACAGCCTGGGACAGTTCACGGTTGGTTGCCGCGATGACACGCACGTCGACCTTTACGGATTTATCGCTGCCCACCGGCTCGAACTCCCGCTCCTGAAGGACACGAAGGAGCTTCACCTGCAGTTTTGGGCTCATTTCGCCAATTTCATCGAGGAAAAGAGTTCCGGCATGGGCAAGCTGAAACCGCCCCTGACGTGAATTCATCGCTCCTGTGAAGGCGCCGCGCACGTGGCCGAAAAGCTCGCTTTCCAAAAGTTCTTCGGGAATTGCCGCACAGTTTACAGGGACAAAAGCCTCGGCCGCGCGCGGGCTCATGCGATGAATCGTATGCGCCACCAACTCCTTTCCCGTTCCGCTTTCTCCGGCGATGAGAACCGTAGCATCCGACGCCGCAAACTTTACACAAAACTCAAAGATCTGACGCATCGCCACACTCTTGCCCACGATACAACCAAAAGCGCAACCCACAACAGAGTAGAGCGAACACAGCTTTTCATCTGCACAGGCTGATGTGAAATCAACGAAGTTAGCTTTCATCCGGCGCCCTTTCGATAACCCATATTTTTGGGAGAGCGTCCTGTCTCGGGAAGAAAATGCCGCCACTTCCACTAACACCCCCCCGCCTTTGGCGGTTCTTTTGTCAAGCAAGCGATGGGCCAAATACACATCTCTCCGGTATATCGTCAGGGAATTTGGTGATTTCACTGGTCTTTTTGCCGTGTGCTAAAATGTTACGTTGGCGGAAACGCCAGTTTTTCCCAACCGTTTATGTCAATTATTGAACACTTCTGGCAGGAAAAGGCGTGATTTGGCCTACTTTCGTCAACATTAGGCCGGGCGGGGAGCGTCTGAGCGCGGGCAATGATCGGTTCTTGCCGCGAATCGTGAGTTCCTACAGCACGGGTAGGGAAATTGTTTCCCACGGCCCGTGAATTGTTACTGGAGTCGTTCCCCCGGCACCTGACACTGGGAAAGAGTATCGGCGATACCCACGGCAGAATATATCGGCCCGCAACGTTATCGGCGCGGAAACCTGCGCGTAACGTAGGGATAAACGCCCACTGGGTAGTATTGGCTAGACTCGCGCAAGACGTCTCGGCCATGGCCGGTGGAACGAAATACACGGCCATCGGACGTGGTCCAGCTGCTAGGGTATTCTGCTCCAAAAGGAGTATACGTCGTCTTTTCTGCCTCGAGCATCATCTGGATCGTCTGGTCACTGACTCCCGCTTTTCTCAGGGCAAGGACCTCCTCAACCGTGAGTGCAGATGCCTGGGCGGCAATGACAACAAACGCGAAAGCCAAAGTTAGAATTCTTTGCGACATGGTTTTCCTTCTCATAGCACAACTGCACGATCAAGCCCAGACCGGCGATTGCCCTGAATTCGAGGCGAAATATACCGGGGGGGTGTGCCGGCCAAGACGCGAGCGAACACAAACGCGCGCCCTTGTAACGGATTTCTTATTTGGTATAAGTTTTCCATGAAAGTAGTTCAAATCTCCTTTTTGGCCGATAACTACGGCTATCTCATCGTCTGTGAGAAAAGTCGGGAAGCAGCTATTATCGATCCATCCGAGGCCGAGCCCGCATGGCGGGCGGTGGAGCGGGAGGCTGTCAATCTTAGGGCCATCCTCAACACCCACCATCACCGCGACCATACCGGCGGCAATGCGGGCCTCCTCGAACGCTACTCTCTCGATGTTTATGCTCATCGAATCGACAGGGATCGGCTTCCCGGCCTCACGCATCCAGTGGAGGACGGGTCGGAAGTCACGGTTGGCGAGCTCAGAGCGAGGGTGCTCTTCATTCCCGGTCATACAAAAGGACATGTCGCTTATCTCTTTGAGAATAGGTTGTTCTGCGGAGACACCCTTTTTATCGCCGGGTGTGGGCGTCTATTCGAAGGAACCGCCGAGCAGATGCTTAGCTCACTCACAAGGCTCCGCGACCTTCCCGGCGATACTCTCGTCTACTGCGGACATGAGTACACGGAAAAAAATCTTCAGTTCGCCATGACCCTCGAACCGAACAACCGAACCCTTGTCGAGAAGATCCCCCAGGTACATTCTCTGAGAATTGAAGGCAAATCGACCGTTCCCTCAACCATATCAGAAGAAAAAGACACAAATCCTTTTTTCCGCTGGGAAAGCAAAGAAATCCAGCAGAACCTGAAGAAAAGTTTCCCAAGTCTTGGCTCGGACCCGGTCTCGGTCTTCAGTCAAATCCGCAAGCTCAAGGATCAATTCTGATTGGAGGGGTGGCCGCGAAGGAGGGGTGATGAACCTCAAAGAGAAAACCTATCTGTGGTACATTGTGATCCTGCGCCTTTACATTGGCTATTACCTCCTCTACCAGGGGATAAGGAAATTCCAGCGCGATTTCCCGCATGGCGACTGGATCACCAAACAGATCGGCGAGCTGGACAAGGTGGATCTCTATCCATGGTATGAGTCATTTCTTATGAACTATGTAATACCGCATCGAGAACTGTTTGGATATCTGGTTATGTACGGCGAAATTCTTGTGGGCGTTTGTCTTCTCCTCGGGCTGCTGACTCGCTTCAGTTCCATAGTGGGGCTCTTCATGCTCCTCAACTATTATTTTGGTCCCGGGATGGCGCGTGGCGGAGCCGTTCTGGGACAGCAGCAGACCTTTATCGTCTGCTTTATCGTTCTTTTACTCTCCGGCCCCGGGAGAACCTTGGGCTTGGATGGAGTATTGTTCCGCAGACGGTAAGGCCCTTCAATTTATCCGTTGCACCCCGGGTATGGCGGTGGCTCTGGTGTGGTGGACAACCATAGATCTCCCACGTCGCGGGGAAATCTCCGGCTAAAGCCGGCGGCACTTCCGAAAATGCTTTTATCTCCCGTTACTTGGCCAGTGCTTTAAAAAAGCCTTCTCTCTCCAGCTCGTCCACAATGCTCTCGTCCAGCATCTTGCTGGTATCAACTTTCACGCTCCCGGCCGCGATTCTATCCGCAACAAATTTGGCCGTGAGCTCCCACCCTTCGCGGCTCACCCGCGGCGGATATTCGAATTTGGGCGCATAGTACGCGTAGGTTGCTTCAATGACCGCAGGCTCTTTCTGCTGCAGGCGCTTTTGCAGAACCTGCAGGGCTCTTTTCTTGTCCCGCTTAAATTGGTACACGGCATCGCTGTGCGCTCTGACGAATCGCTTGACCGTCTCGCGATTATTCTCCAGGAACGAGCGGCGAACCGCAATCGTGTTCATTGGAAAGCCTGCCTTCAGATCGCTCAGGTGCAGGAGGATTCTAAGTCCCAGTTGCTCCGCTTTAACTGTCTCCGGCGGGGAGAGCACCGTAGCGTCAAGCGCCTTCGCGGTAAGAGCGACCAACCGATTGGCGGCGCCGCCGGCCGGCATCACCGTTACCGACTGCACCGGAATGCCCCATTCGTTCAAAGCGGCGAGCACGGCGAACTCATTGGCTCCGCCGAAATTGACGATACCGATCTTTTTTCCTTTGAGCTGATTGGGCTCGCGAATTTCCGGTCGAGTCACCATACTGAAAGGGATCCGGTTCATCGAACCGCAGATCACCACAGTATCCGCCCCTTTCAGATTCGCCGAGATCGGCGTGACCGCGTCAACCATCGCGAAATGGATGCTTCCTCCCAGCAAGCCCTGAAGCGACCGCGCGGAGCCTGGGACAAGAACAACATCGGCGTTGAGCCCGTGCTTTTCCAGAGCTCCCATATCCTTCATAGCCCAGATGCTCGCCTGGAACCCGGCGGTACCACCGTAACTGATAGCGTAACGCTCTTGAGCAGAAACGTTGAACGCCAGGAGAACAAAAAAAGCCGCCCCCAATACCAGTTTCCTCAACATCCCATTCTGCTCCTTTCCAGCAGTCAAGCCTCGCGTTTACAATTCTGCTGCCGCGCCTCGATTCGCTTTTTCAACGGCGAGATGATCGTCGCCGATCGTCGTGGAGAGTCGCAATCCTTCAGTCAAATTGGCTCCAGGGTGGCAGGCTTGGTTCCACGGGGAACGGGTAATTTGCTTGTGAAAAAATTTGGCCAAACACAAAGGAAATACTTTACGGTGAGAATACCGGAATGGGTCCGCCATCGTCAACCACGTTGACCGTGAAACTGACGGATGCGGCCGAACAGCTCCGGTTTATGACCACGCATCGAGGCCGGTTCCCTCCTCGCCGGAGAAAGCCAAACTTACGCGGGGTGCGGATCTTCTTCACGTCAGCCTGATTCAGAAAAGCAGCGGCGGGGAGCGTAATATTGACGCTCCTTTGGTTCCCGGATAGCTTAAGGGTCAGCATGAACTTTTCACCGCTCCGCCGAAGACTCTTTCTGACAGGCATAGCCGCCGCACTTCTGTTAGCTCTTCCTGCGTACTTTCTTCACGAATCCCGCGCGGTTTCGGATCGCTCCGCGTTAACCAAAGTCGTTCAAAGATGCGTCAGGGCCGCATTTGCCCGTGATTTCAGAGAGGCCTATCGTTGGCTCGCTGCTCAAAATCAAAAAATGAGAGACGAAGCGTCGTTTGTTCGAGAGCGTGGCGCGTTCAGCGGTTTTACTTTAACGTTAGCCGGCACGCTTGCGCACATGATTGAGAGTTGGCCTACCGTCGAGCGTGGGTCAGGTTTAGGTTTCGAGTTCCAGATGCTGAAAGGCTCTCGCCGTATCTTCTGGAATGGGACGAAGAGGGACTGAATTCGCTTTCAGAAAATGATCAGAATGCGCTCCTCGCAACGATCAACCGATGGCGGGAAGAGGGAAAAATACCCCGCACAGAATTTGAAGATACTTTTGAGCTCGTCAGGGAGGGCCGGAACTGGCGGATTCTTCTCAACTGGAAATCCAGTGTTCAGGCCAAAATCGTTATCAACACTCCCGAATCTATGCCCGTTCAGGTGGAACCCGTGCCGAACGAAATCTCCTTCGAGCCCGGCGAGCCGTTCACGGTCACTCTTCGGGTGGAAAACCGCTCGCATAAGGAGCTCTGGGCCAGGGTCGCGCATACGGTCGAGCCGGAATTTATGGCAAAATACCTGGGGCTCGCCGATTGTGGAGCTTTTGTGCCGTTTCGACTGGCGCCGGGAGAACAAGAAGAAAATATCTCTACGTTTCTCGTGTGGACCGACATGCCGGAAGAGATAAAAGAGTTTAAAATGATCTATACGTTCGAGATGGAGAAACCATAGCTGCCCGCGCCAATTCTTCCGTCGTCTCCTGAATCAGATAGCGAAATTGACGTCCGGAACTCTTGTGTTTCCGACCACCGCCTCCAGACCCAGAATCCCGAGAACCCTCCGCTTGAGCTGTGCGAGTGTCGTGCTGCCTCGATCACGGGGCCGTTTTTCCGGGACCGGGATGATTTCCCGAATGCGTCCCGGGAGGGCCGACATGATGATAACGCGATCCGCCAGGAATAACGCCTCTTCGACGTCATGCGTCACGAGAACCACCGTCTTGCCGGAATGGATCCGCACCAGTTCATCCTGAAGCACCAATCGGGTCATGGCGTCGAGCGCCCCGAAAGGCTCGTCGAGAAAGAGCACGTCCGGATCGACGGCCAAGACCCTTGCCAGCGCGGCGCGCTGCCGCATTCCACCCGAAAGCTGATGCGGATAATATCCGGCAAAACTCTCGAGGCCCACGAGGGACAACAGGACGCCGACCTTATCTCGTATCTCCACGGCGCTCCGTTTCTGTATCTCGAGACCGATCGCGATATTCTGAGAAACGGTTCTCCACGGGTAAAGGGCATGATCCTGAAAAACCAGATTGTGCCTGGGATTGGGTCCGTCCACCTCCACGTTATCGATCGTCACCCGACCGTCGGTCGGTTTTACCAGCCCCGACATGATTCGCAACAGCGTGCTTTTGCCACATCCGCTGGGACCCACGATTGCGAGAAACTCGCCTTCTCGAACGGTAAGGCTGAATTGCTCGATCACCGTAAGAGAAGCGAAGGAAAGGCTGAGTTTTTCAACCGAGATCTTCCTGTTGTTGGCAGTCATATTCGACAAGGCTAGAGATATTTCCATTTGAGGAGCCTGCGTTTGAGCCGCTCGAGGACATAGCCGTCGAGCACCGCGGCAAAAAAGCCGATGACGAAAATCCCCGCCAGGACCCCCACCATGTCGGCCACCTCGCCGGAAAACGTTATGAACCACCCCAGCCCGACGTTCACTCCTCCGACCATCTCAGCCGCAATCAGCGAACGCCAGGCATTGCCGAACCCCACCTGCGCGCCCGTAATGATGGCCGGGACGACTTCAGGGGCATATACCTTCGTTACAAGCTGAGCCCGGTTGGCCCCCATCAGCCGAGCTACGTCGACGCGCAGCCGATCCACCTGCTCCACCGCGTTCATGACGCTTACCGCCATCGGAAAGAAGGCTGCAATGAGAATCACAAGAACGATAGGGTAATCGCCGAAGCCGAGCAGGATGATAAATAGAGGAACCCACGCGATCGGAGGAACCGACTGAAGAATGGATACCAGGGCGCGCGAATAGAGGCGAAAAAAAGACCAGACGCCGCTCAAAAGCCCGACGGTCAGGCCAAGAAAGCAGGCGAGACTAAAGCCCACTGCCAGACGTGCAAAACTCCGTGCAACGGTCGTTAAGAAGACTTCACGCCCGAACTCCTTACTGAGCCTGACAAAAACCTGGCTCGGTGAAGGGATGAGGAACGAGGGAAAAATCCAGGCGGCGACTTGCCAGCCGGCGAGAATGGTCAGGAAGGCTATCGCAAAGGGAAAGGCTTTAGCGAATGAAGCTCGCCATCGCGCTTGTTCCCGTTTCTCCGCTAGGGTTTCCGCCGCTCCAGTTCCTTCTGCCATCGCAAATCCACCACGCTGCTGATCGGAACTTCCTTTTTAAGTATATTCAACTCCTTCATGATGCCAGAGAGCTCTTCCATGCGTTTGAGATCCGCCTGGGAGAGCCGCCAGTCGAAAACGTTCGATTTGAGTGACTTTAGCATAATCTCTTCGGCGGGCACGTTCCGTCCGTCGGCAACAAGGTCTCCCTCAGGCATAAAGGCCGGAGCCAGCACCCGGCTCGCCTCAGCGGGCTTCTCCTTCATGAACTCGATGGCTCGCTTGAGGCTTGCCAACACTTTGCGCACCGCCGCCGGCTGCTCTTTGATAAGTTTTCCAGGAACAATCACCACCATGCACGGGAATGGCCAGCTCTTGCCGACCTCATAGATTTCGGTGACGGGCAGCGTCGCGCGCGCCATGCTATCGTAGGGCTCAAAGAGAAACGCGGAATCGACCCTTCCTGCCCGAAGAGAAGCCAACGCCGTAGACGGCGCCGTGTACATGATCTGCACGTCTTTTTCGTTCAAGCCAGATCCTTTGAGGACGACCCCTTTCAGCACAATGTCCGCCGTACTCCCCGCAGCCTGGCTGGCAATCGTTTTTCCCTTCAAATCTTTGACCGCCTTGATGCCGCGGTCGTTCCGGGCAACAATCGCGTGGTATCCCTCCTGCACTTTGCCGATAATCTTTAGATCCGCGCCCTGCGCCGACCAGGTTATCGCATTCGTAAAGCCCAGTACCCCCACGTCGAGCTGATCGGTAACCAACCCCTTGATCAACGTGGGGCCGCTGGTAAACGTCGTCACCTGCGCATCCAATCCTTCAGCCGCGAAAAACCCTTTGTCGCGGGCCACTACAACCGGAGCATCGTCGAAAACGTGGACGTAGGCAACCCTCAACTTCTGCGCGGAGACCCCGGGAACGGCAACCGTGAAAGAGAAGGCGGCAAACAGAAACGAAGCTGCGAAGTATTTCGCTTTTTTCATAGATGAGCTCCTGAGTTAAATTTCCAATTAACTTTGTCAGTTTAGTCAGATTAGCATGCGACGACCGAGAGAATCAAGACAGGCTATTCAACTTTCCATTCTATAGAGACAGATGTTTTCGAAGAAGCTGAACGATCTCAGCCGCAGGTAAACCGGCATCGATTTGCAACCCCTCCTTCGGCTCCTCTAGAGTATCGAACTGGCTCGGGACGAGATCCGGATGCATGAAGTGCCCGATTCGGAACTTCAATCGCTCTTGAACCAAGGCACGACTCGCGTTGAGGTAAACGAAAATAACCTTGTCGTCGATCTGAAGCAGCCGGCGGTAAGACTCCTTCAGGGCTGAGCAAGCAACCACGGCGTCCTCCCCGCGCTCAATGGCTGTACGGATGATATCGCGAATCGATTCCAACCACGGTAATCGATCTGCGTCGGTTAGTGGAGCACCCCGCTTCATTTTCTCAACGTTAGCCGGCGAATGAAACTTATCGCCTTCATAAAACTTCCACCGGAGCTCTTGAGCGAGCAGTCGTCCCACCGTGGTTTTGCCGGACCCTGTAACACCGATGAGCACTATGATCATAGCAGCCTACCAGTCCGCCTCCCATTACGCGACAGCAGACATCAGCGCCAGTCATGCTTCGGATACTTGCGCTGCAGGTCCTGTTTGAGTCTCGGATACGTTTCACGCCAGAAAACGGACAGGTTCTCAGTAATCTGCACAGAGCGATTGTTTGGTGCGAGCACCTGAATGCGAACGGGAACGCGGCGGTTCGCAATCCAGACCGCGTCTTTGACGCCGTACAAATCCTGGATACGTGCCGCGATCGTGGGCGCCGCGTCGACGGAGTAGACGACCTTCACTGCGCGGCCGCGGGGCAACGCAAGCCGCTCAGGCGCATATTTTTCCATGGCCGCCTGTTGCTGCCGGGAGAGCCATGACTTAACAACCGGCCAGACAGGTCTATCTTTGATTTCATTGTAGCTGATCGCCCGGTGGCAAATTTGTTGAAGCATCGCTTCCCGGTCCTCCTCTCCGATGGCAGGCAATCCCAGCTCCGGCATCCATTCTCGCAGGCGGTTAACGCGCAGGATCCATTGTTCGACCGATTCGTTCCAATTCGTAAGGGCGCATCGACCGGCCGCCACTTCGCGCGCCAGAATCCTGGTCGCCTCCTCGGCCGGTGGATTGTCGGAGAGCTTCTCTTCCAGAACAAGATCTCGGAACCGCTTCTCGTCCCGGACAAAGACCCGCCGCAAAGTCGTGTCGTAAACAACGGCATGGGCTTCATTGAAGTCCTCCGGGAAAAGTTCGCGCAACCATTCCTCCTCGATTGCCGTGGCCAGATTCAGCACGATATTCAATTCGCGATCCTTACCGTTGCGGCTTTCCACCTCTCGCACCTCAGAGGCGATGAAAAGCGGAGCTTTCTGCACGACGCTCTCCCGGGCCAAGACGCCCCGTCGGCCATGGACCAGCTCACATCGCAGCGTGCCGGTGTTAAGGCGCCTGGCGAGATGATCGGGAAACCCAAGGAGCACGCAACGCTGCACCATTGCCCGCGCGAGAGGCTTCTCGCTGATGTCCAAGCCCTCGGCTGCGCCGATCCGCAAGAACTGCTCCAATAACGGCCCGACCTGGCGCGCTGCCTGCGCATGAATACCGAGCCGCCGGCAGCGCTCGGTGTCATAGCCGTTGCGCTCGGCGTACCGCCAGGCGCGCATCAGCACAAAGAAATCCGAGTCCCTCTCCGCACCGAACAGATCGTCGCGGGCGTCTTCTACCGGCGTTCCTTGCCGGCGCGCGAGCAAGTCCCGCCCTTGCGTTAATGCGGCGATCAACGCGACGGGCCGCACACAACGGTAGTCGTGCGCGGCCAGCAGCATCCGCGCATAGCGGGGATGCGCCGGGAACGCGAGCATGCGCCGTCCGAGTGGAGTAATCACTCCCGTTCTGCCGTGAAGGGCTCCCAAATCCGTGAGCAGCGTCTCGGCGCGTTCTATCGCGCGAGCATCGGGAACCTCCAACCAGGGGAATGTTCTCACGTCGTTCACACCACTGGCCTTGAGCGTCAGCATTACTTCGGAGAGATCAAGGCGTCTCACTTCGGGAAGCTCCTGGGCGGGGCGCCCTCCCTGTTCATGCTCTGTCCATAAACGCAGACAGTGTCCGGGCGCGGTGCGTCCCGCGCGACCGGCCCGCTGGTCGGCGGCGGCGCGGCTGATTTTTTCGACCAACAACGTGTTGATGCCGCGATACGGGTCATATCGCGGAATACGCGCCAAACCGCTGTCGATTACGAGTCGAACACCGTCGATGGTGAGCGAGGTTTCGGCGACATTTGTGGAGACCACGACTTTGCGCCGGTCATATCGGGCGACCGCCGCATCCTGATCGCTTGGGGGCAATTCGCCGTGCAATGGAAACACGACGAACGTCTGGCCGAGCGTGTCGCGCACCGCCTGAACGGTGCGACTGATCTCATACGCCCCTGGCATGAAGATGAGAGCATCGCCTTGGGGATGTTGGCATACCAGCCGCTGGAGCTCTTTGGCGGCAAGGGCCCAGATGGGCGCGTGACCGGCAGGTTTGGATAGATATTCGATGGCGACAGGATAAGTGCGGCCTTGGGACGACAACACCGCACAAGGGTGGAGATACTTCTGAACCGCGGCGACATCCAACGTGGCCGACATAACGACGATAATAAGATCGGGCCGCGACGATTCCTGGATCTGCAAAGCGCGGGCGAGCGTGATGTCACCGTAAAGGTGCCGTTCGTGAAATTCATCAAAGAGGATCGCGCTCACACCCGTCAGCTCGGGATCGGTCAGCATTTGCCGAAGCAGGACGCCTTCCGTAACATAGCAGATGCGCGTGTCCGGAGAGGCAACGTTGTCCACCCGCATCTGATACCCCACCTCGCCGCCGAGTTTTACGTTTCGAGACCGCGCGACCCACGCCGCGAGCATTCGCGTCGGCAACCTGCGCGGCTGTAAAACCGTGACCCGGCCATTGCCCAGTAGCCCGCCATCGAGCAGCATTTGCGGCACCTGAGTTGACTTGCCCGAGCCGGTCGGGGCGGTCAAAACCAGCCGCTTCTCGGTACTCAGCGTTTCGAGCAATCGCCGCTCGATTTCAAAAATAGGTAAATCCGGCTTCCGCATGACTTGAGGTCCTCATTAACATAATCAAAGAAAATGCGTGCGGGAGATACTTTTGAGGAATAGGAACTGTTCCGCCTTTAAACCGGCGATTTCGATTCAACCGGCAAACCGGCTGCTTGCCACGCTTCCCAGCCACCGACGAGGGCGCGCGCTCTGATCCATCCTGCTTTCCGTAGCTCTCGCGCCACACGGGCGCTTGTCGCTTCATCGGGTCAAGCACAAAATACAAAAAGCCATGTCTGACGAGGCACGTCGAGCTCTCTGAGACGGTCAACGGCACGATCAGGCGGGATCCTGAGCGCTCCTTGCGCGCGCAGATCGCTGTTCGCCAGATTGTGTTCCGCCCGCACGTCGAGAACCAGATTTGGAGCGCCCGATTGCTGAATTTCCCGCATCTCGGCGATCGCGATGAGCTCTCCCTGCTGATTCCTGGTTACGACGGGATCTGAACTCAACGACGAATCTATTGCAGTATCAACGGCGTTTGTGACACCCGCCTCCGGCACTTTTTCCGCACCTGTATCGCGCCCGAGCAACATTAACGAGCCTCCGTGGAGCGCGACAGAAAGCAACACGATAAAGCAACAGATGAAAAACAGAGGCTCAGTGCCGGGTACGGCGGCGAAGACCGGCAGCAAAATCAACAGCAGCGAGCTCAGACCGCGAGGTCCAAACCAGGCGATCAGGAGCCGGCTACGGTAATCGAGCCGGGTCCCCGCCAGGGAGATGAAAAAAGCGATCGGCCGGATCGACACCACGGCTAGAGCGAAGAGAAAGACTGGCCAGCTCAGCACGGTGAATCCGGTCCAGATCAGCGAAGCGCCGAAGAGAACGAAAGTAAACAGCAGCGTCATCTCAGCAGTGGTTTGGCCGTATTCAAGGAAACAATCGCAAAGCTCGACGTCCAGCGCGGCGATCGTCATCCCGGCGGCAAAAGCCGCGAGGAATCCACTGCCGTGAACCGCCTCGGCGGCGGCATAAGCCGCAAAGGCCACGCCCAAAGAGTAGATCGATTCATAGTCCCGGCGCACGCCCGTCTTACGGCGGATCATTTCCAGCGCGGCGATCGCGAGTAGTCCCACGGCGATGCCGGCGGCCGGTCCTAAAAGAAAAAGATCGAGACCGATGCGCGCCCACTCGATCTGGCTGCGAAACCCACTGTGGCCGATAAACGACATTGCTACCAGGACGACGGGCAATAGGACGGCATCGTTGAGACCGCTTTCGAGCCGCAGCGCCAGCCGGACGGGGTCGGGAAGCCCGGGGCGGCGAAGCAGACCGCGCAGCATCACCGGATCCGTCGAAGCGAGGGCCGCGCCCAGGATGGCTGCAGCAGCAACCGGGAGTCCGAGCAGCAGCCATCCTGCAAGAGCGATGAGGCCCGCGCAGAGAAGCGTACCCGGGCCCAAAACCCGGAAAGCCAGCCCGCCGTGGCGGCGCACTTCCGCGATGCTGAGACTGACGGCGTCCGTGAACAGCACCAGAACAAGACTCAGAATGGCCACGACACGAAGGATCGGCGAATCCAGAGTGACATCGAGCAATCCCAATCCCGCCGGACCGAGCATCGCCCCGAGCGCCAGGAAGACACCGACCTGAGGCAGATCGCTGCGGTCGATGATTCCGGACAGCAGCGCGGCGATGATGATGACGGCGCCCACCAGCGCCAAAGTCAGCACGAAAAATTGCGGATTAAATATTTCCATGGAAGACTGCTAAAAGAAACCCTCGATCGCTCGATTTCGAAAACGGGTAAATCCGGCTTTCGCATCGCTTGAGATTACTTTAGCATATCAGAGGGGGCTTGGGGTCAAGGAGATCAGACTTCGACGACCTCTTTAAAGATATTCTTTTCTCTGTTACTCCGGCAGGTCACGTAATAGTAGGCACGGGGTCCGTGGAGAGCGGATCATACCGGTTCATTGTATCGCAATGGTTACAAAATTTTTGCCGTAAACTAGCCGGAGTTGTTATTACGCCGCGTCCAAGGGTGAAATGCGCTCAACCTTACTCTTAATCTTCCTTCTTGCCTCCCACAGATCCACCGCACGCTGAGCGTTCAACCAAAATTCAGGGGTATTGCCGAACAAACGAGAAAGACGCAACGCCATCTCTGGGCTTACTGCGGGTCGTTCCCGAAGCAATTCATTCACCGTCTGGCGCGACACTCCAATGGCCTTGGCAAAACTCGATACGGTCAGCCGATAATCTGGCAGGAAGTCCTCACGCAGCATCTCGCCCGGATGGGTGGGGCGAACTTGCCTTTGCCTCTTGTTAGGAATACTCATATCGCACCTCGCATCAGTGATAATCTGTCAATTCCACGGGCACCTGGGCAGGTTCTCCTCCTGGATAACGTCTTCAGAAAGTGAGGCTCCGGCTTGGAGTATTTACCAATTGCCCAAAAGAAGGGTCGAAACCGCCGTGCGGGCGCTGCCGGGTCATTCACGCCAGAGGATGCTCTTTAACCCCTCGAGGAACGGAACGGTATCATCCGGCGAGTCTATGAGCGCGGCCACCCGCTCCATCAGCACCCGGGAGAACGCGTGGTCTGGCTCCTCGCCCGGCGCAGGCGTTACGTCCTCGAACTTGAGCGGCGCGCCGAACGTAACCGCCACCCGGCCCCAGGGCGTTGGCCACAGTCGGCCTTTCGGCCAGACCTCGTGGGACCCGGTGATCAGCACGGGGACCACGGGGACGCGGGCCTCGCGGGCCAGCAAGCTGATCCCCCGCCGCGTGGGCTGCAGCGCGCCGTCGGCGCTGCGGGCGCCCTCCGGGAAGATCAGCAGGAGTCGGTCGTCGTCGCGGACGACGCGGACGAACTCCTTAATCGCTTCCTTGTTGAAACCCTGGCGCTTGAGGATCGTGAGCGCATTGAGCGAGCGCACCAGACGGCCCAGTCCCGGCACCCGACCGACAGACGTCGTTGAGATGATCGTGATCTGCCGGTGCAGCACCGCGCAACCGACCCAGACGGGATCGAAGTATGACGCGTGGTTGGAAGCCAACAGGGCACCGCCGGTCCGCGGCACGTGGGCCAGCCCGCGGAGCCGGAACAGGTAGAAGACCTTGACCCAGCACCACACAAGCGGGTGCAGCAGCGCATAGAGCACGCTGTCGCGGGAGCGGACGGCTTTCGCACCCCTCGTCGAAATCATGCTGCCGCCTCCAATGTTAGGAAAGTGTAAGGTAGCCGTCAGAGTCTGCATCTGTCCTATGCTACTTGTCAATTGCTGTATACTGTCCCCGGAATTGCCCCCCGGTAGGGCTAGACATCTAGCGTCGATTGGAGTAAAGCCAACCAAGCCATACTGTGTAGGTTTGCGCGCTTCACCGGAAGTCTGCGCAAATCTCCGCAAGTGAAGAAATGATAGAAAGAATTTCCTAACGGACGGACGCCTTCTTTGAGTCATGTAATTCTGATGACATCTTTCTCCATTTTCTCCTCGCTTCGACTTTGCTTAGCCGCCGCCATAGCCGTCTTTGCTTTTCTGGGAGAGATCAAGCCAACCGTGGCCGCCTCGACTCTGACCAAGGTTGTGATCGGCTATCCAAGTCCCAGTCCGAAACTCGCACCGATCTGGATCGCCCAGGATCATGACTTCTTCGGAAAATATGGCACTACAGTGGACTTGGTTTTTGTGCGTAATACCCAGACCTTGATCGCCGGTATCGCAGCGGCCAACATCGATGTCGGGTACACCGGCGGAACTACTGTTCTGGGGGCGGCGGCGGGTGGGATGGAATTGAAAATGGTCTCTGCCTTTCAGAGCCGCGGGAGAGGATACCTGGTGGTGAGACCAGAGATAAAAACCCCCGCAGATTTATCTGGTAAACGTTTTGGCGTGCAAAGCATCGGAGGCACTCTGTGGATGTACGCCATGCTTGCTCTAGAGCAGTTTGGGTTGGATGTTACGAGGGATCGCATTCGTATTTTAGTCATCGGCGACCAGACACTTTTAGTTCGTGCCATGGAAACGCAGTTGATCGACGCAACGGTTTTCACCTCCGGCACCTACAGTCTGAGTCTCGAACAAAAGGGTTTCCCCCTACTGGTAGAGATGAGACCATCGATGGCCACAACCGGGCTCGTGGTTAGCAAAAGCTATCTGCAGAGAAATTCCGAAACGCTTGAGAACGTCATGAAGGCGATGATGGAGGGGCTGATTTTCGCGCTGGCTCCCCGCAATAAATCCCAGGTGATCAAGACCATCATGGGACGACTCAAACTCTCCGATGCGTCTCTTGCCGAGGAGGGGTACGCGGCTCTCGTCAAGGATTTTGAGACCAGGCCTTACCCGTCCATCGAGAGTCTGAGAAGCCTACACCGGCTTATGCAACTGCAAAATCCTCGACTTGCCACCATCAACCTGGCAAATCTTATTGACAGCACGTTCGTTCGCAAGCTGGACGAAAGCGGCTTTATTGGACAGCTCCAGGCACGCTATTCCGAGGCCCACTGACCACGCAGTACAGAGCGCGCTGAGCGTGTGGCCTTTTTTTCCCGCCAACAAGCTCGTCTTTTAAAGATTTTTTGTGTCGTTACCTCGAGCAGATCACGTGATAGCAGGCACCGGGATTGCCGATCCCTAGAGGCCGGGCCATATTATGTGACGGGGCACGATCTGGTCAAAAAACGTTTGCTTCCCCTTTTCCTGCTCTGCCGACCCCTTAATTCTTGCCGCGATTTCCGCAGCCCTTCCGACCCCATACCTCCTCGGTGTTATCTTCCAGAATAATACTCGATATTTTTCATGTTTCCGGAATTCCGGAACATGATACATAAGCCGGCGTGGAAGAGGGTCGCTACAGACAGTCGCGTCTCTGCCGGCTGCTCGGGATGCGATAGCATTCGCGGTCGTTCAGCTACTCGAGGAAAATAGAGAGCTAAACCCCAGCGAGATCGCCCGCGCGGTCGGCCGAGCGTCTAGCGGGTGAGCACCATGATGAGCGTTTCGACATTGACACAAGATACAAGATCCCTGGCCTATTTCCTCTGGTATGGCTAGAATCAAAAATCCATAGATGCCACCTCCGTTTATTTAGACTGCCGGCCATTATGCCAGCAGACCGCGACGCCGCAGCCTGCGAGTGTAGAGGAAGACGCAGCCCAGTGTTACCCAACCCAAGAACGCGCCGACCAGGCCTGAACCCCCCAGGGCCTCAGCCCAATTCTTCGTGAGCAGGTGTACGAGGGTCAGGCCAGTGTTGAGTGCCAGAGCCAGCCCGAATGCAGGCGCCGCGCTTTTGCGCAAACGGAATAGAAGAACCGCAGCCCAGATACTGATCAGCCCTACGCCAATGCTGGAAATGTAGTCGAGAACGCCCAAGCTGGCGAAGTACTCTTGCTGCGCGGCATTCATTGGTATGGCCCCGGAGAATACCAAGGCGAAAGACAGCAGTGTCCACCCGACAGAAAGGAGATAGAACCCGAAGATTACCCAGACCCATCTAGGCCGCTTGAAATTGCCGCTGCCTGTCGAAGTTGACAACGCACGGGACGTCTCGGTCGCGCTCTGGGTGAGCGAGGCGCCACAGTCAACGCAGAAACGCGTGTTTGCTGCAGCTTCGGTTCCGCACTGTGGGCAAAACATGCTTGCTCCCCCATTCAGCAGCCTGACACTCTGAAAGCTAACCGCTACCTGGGCGCTAGCTTAGCTCAATGGCCGGTGCCACCGGCTTTAGGCGGCTATCACTTCGCGTTGATCCGCCGCACGACGCTGCGCGAGTGCTTGGTTTCCCGCTCTAGGCGTCGGAGCTCCGTATAAAGTTGGGTTTCCCGTGGATCCAATCGGATGGCCGAAAAAACTCCATCTTCTCGTAGAGCCAGGTCGATAATCGGCTCGTCTGCGATGTGGCCCGATACAAAATACCAGACATGAATCGTAGTCAAGATGAAGTGGTATACGCGATGGCCGTTGATCCGTCTCCGAATAGGTCGCAGAATGACTCCAGGCTCATCGAATTTGAAGAGAATACACGGATAGCAGTACCTGGGGCCTGCATCACCCTCAAGTATCATTCTACGGATTGGCTTCTCATGACGGCCGAGCGACACCTCTGAATACTCGTGTCGGGTGGAGACACTCGCCCTCCAGAGGATGGATAGTAACATAAGCTTAAAGGAACGATAATCGACACCGCTGACCAAGACTACCTTGGACCCCTCCGGCGTAGTAAAGAGCTTCCATTCAGTATTTGCGCTCTCATCATAGGCCGCCAGCTTCCGCCACAGCTCTAGATTCGGTTGCTCGAAGTTACGGTTAATGTGCCGCTCGCAGATGCTACATAGAAGAGTCTCCCGCAGCCCCTTCTGGATCAAGTGGCTTCTGATTCCCTCGCGATCCTCAAGGAATCCGATCATCTTTCGGCCGGAATCATAAAGCGGAGCATAGACAAACTCTGGCACGATGTGTGAGAGACAGAGTCTTCCTTCTTTGTGGCAGAGCTTACAAGAGGCCATGCGAGTCGACTTTTCTATAGGGGGCGGCTGCATAACACAGTGCCTCACCAGCCGGAGGATGAGGATAGGACGCAAGCCCGCGCTGAGCTCCCCGCCTA
The DNA here is from genome assembly GCA_016210115.1 of Deltaproteobacteria bacterium. Taxonomy (GTDB): domain Bacteria; phylum Desulfobacterota; class Binatia; order UBA9968; family UBA9968; genus JACQUW01. The sequence continues at coordinate 32,097 of JACQUW010000212.1, forward strand.
TCATGATGGTTCATATGACGTCGAACGGCGTGATAATACCCCACAGCTCACGGTTCAGTCCAATCACCAAGACCGGTCGACCTTGGGACCGTTCCAGTACGGTGGTCACCGAGTCCTCAGGAGCGCACACTGGTGCGTCTACCAACCTGATCCCGTCTTGGTCGACAACTTCACTCAGTTTCCGCGCAAGGCGTCTGTTACGTTCGCTTGCCCCCTCCGCACCCCGTAGGTACGCGGCAATCGAGTAGTCCGACAGCAGCTTCCACTGGGTACTGTCCGGGCGGCCGATAGCCACTGGCAAGAATGAAAACGAATTCGCGAGCATGCTGCGACGAATGGAACTGATTGGTTGCCACGTGTACGCGCATACAGGATCCCTGACCATGAAGTCGCGTGCGCAGAATGCGTCTGTCATGAGTGCGTCCTCCAGAATAACGGAGAGTTCGACGGCGTGGGTAGTCAGATGCCGCGCATATGCTCCCTCGTGCAAGGCGTCATTCCGAGCCATTCGAACCAGGCTATACAGAGTCGAAAAGTGAGCGTGCCAGTCCGGCAGAACAGACGGGATACTTGTGGCCAGCGGTGACCTCACCGCCTCCTGGGCGAGCGGCTCAGCGTAACCTGCAAGGGTTTTGATACTCCCGGTCAGGTACACCCCGATTCTTTCAAATACAAACACCACTTGTTCAAATGCCTCGGCATCTTTGAGCGCGACAGCACGAGCCTCGCGCAACTGATCTCGAAAATGCAGGGCCACTTCCCGATCCAAAGTTCCTCCAGGTGCCTTCCGGCTAACTTTGGGGTCAGCCACGAAGTGGCCTCACGAAGGCAAGTGGTAGCAACAAAAGCCGACGCGGGCCGGTTCGCTGGTTGTACCCATTTGTTATCTGCTGCGACGCAATCGCCATTCCTCCATAAGCTCAACAAGTTCTTCGGCTGATTTACCATAGGTGTCGGGAATTTCTCTATCCCAGCCGGAGATTACACGTGAGAACTTCCGGCCAACCTTATATTTTGGACATTCGGGTCTAAGATTGAAGCAAACCATTTTGGTTCGTGCACGAGGAGCTATCCAAGTGCCGAAAGCTTGAACATCTTTCCACTGTATGGTGCTCTTGCGATATAGAGAGCAGCAGGTAAAACTCGTTGGCTCTAATCGTAGGTATGAGGTGCCCGGAACTAACTGTAAAACGCTAATAGGAATTCCCAATCCGAAGAACCCAGCTACCCACCATCCGTTCCTGTCTGCTTCGGAGATCATCCAGACGCCTCCCGCTGTGAAACACGAAAATAGCAGGAGAAGAAGAAGCCACTTTCTTCGGCTCGGGACAAGTATCAATGTTTCATTCATAGCAAGAACCTCAAGTCTGGGTTAAAGGCGGCCCGCAAGTGGGCCGCCCCCCCCTCGAACCGCAAGTCAGATGCTCGATGTGCAGATGTGCAGCATTGGGTCCGTGGTTATCGACTGAAGCCACACCATTTCGATACCCTTTTCCAAAGAGCCTTTAGGTCGATGGAAAATCCGTAGAAGCTTGGCTTTAGGCGCCGTAAATAAATAAACGTTGCAACTTTGACCCTATGGGTGCTATGCTCTTTGGGCATGAGCACTCGGGCCGAGCTGACTCAGAAATTCCATTCTGTATGGCCACTTTTGGACGAACGCACCCGGCGCATCATGGCGGCTAGTGAAGCCATAGCTTTGGGCTGCGGAGGAGTTTCCGTGGCGCATCGTGCGTGTGGACTGTCGCGCAAAGCGATCACGAAAGGCATCGTTGAAATTCAAGAAGGTTCCGCGCCATTGGCAGGCCGCATCCGCCGCCCCGGAGCGGGACGCAAG
>JACQUW010000206.1 GCA_016210115.1 Deltaproteobacteria bacterium
ACAACCAGCAGTGTTCTAGCCAGCAAGCGAAACGGCACGCTTTATATTGGGGTAACGGGCAACCTCCAAAAGCGTGCTTGGGAACACAAAAACGATCTGGTCCAGGGTTTCACCCAGAAATACGGGGTTCACCGGCTGGTTTATTATGAATTACACGAAGACATGCTTTCAGCGATTAAAAGAGAGAAGCAGATGAAAAAATGGAACCGGGCCTGGAAGCTGGACCTCATTGAGAAAGAAAATCCAGACTGGAATGATTTGTGGGAAGAGATTGTTTAGGAGGTGATGAACGAGTGGATTCCCGCTTTCGCGGGAATGACGGGCAAGCTGGAAGTGAATCAAAGGCTGGGCTGAGGTTGGGAAAAAGTAAGTGGATTTCACAAAAAAGCATCTTTACCCCAAATTATTGAACGGCTACTTGCGGATGTTACAGAAGACGAAGCTTGAAACGTTACCCCGGTAAGATGCGTCCGTTTTTAAAGCTTGCAAGTGGAAAGCAGTGGATGCTGCGTGTCAAGTCTTGCGCATTCATAGTCTTCCTATTGATTATTAACTATTTCCTATTGAACTCTTCTCTTTTATTGACCATTGACCATTTACCATTGACATCTTCTGTTTTATTGACCCTTGACCATTTACTATTGACATCTTCTCTTTACGCGGCCGACCGGACCGATGTTCCTTTGAAGAACTGGGGTGGATTTTCGATTCAGCGCTCCTGGGTCTACGATGCTTTGGAGAAAATCGTTCTCGCGGGGCTTGCGGAGCGGGTGGTCTTGAACACGAAGCCTTTGAGCCGGGTTGAAGCAGCCCGGGTCGTGGCAGAGGCAGTCCGGCGGATACGCGATGATCAATACGGGGACTACAACCACAGGGGCTATCTCGAGGAGACTGTCTACCACCTCGTGGAAGAATTTGGGCCCGAACTTGCTGAGATGGGAGTTAGAACTCCGCTCAACCGGGAAGCGCGAAGAGGATTCCTTTCTTTCAGACCCGTGGAACATACCCAATTCGGAATCGGCCTCTCCAGCAGGTCGCGGAGGCTCATCAACGATTTCGGTCAGTTTGATGAAAAAGGGGGCAACCCGAGCGCCGCCTTCGACGGCAGGGTGCAACTGGGCGATTATTTGTCTTTTTACTATGAGCCGCAAGTTTCCTGGGACGCCGAGAGCTACGAGGCTAAGCTAATGAGCGGCTACACCAAGTTCACGTTCCGCAATATAGAACTGATGGCGGGACGAGAAAGCGTCTGGTGGGGGCCGGGGTACCGGGGCTCCATGAGCTTTTCTAACAATGCTTTTCCTTTAGATCAGGTGAGGGTGGGTTCCGCCGAGCCGTTCCGTCTTCCGTGGTATTTCAAACTTTTAGGCCCGATCAAGATCAGCACCTTTGTAGCGCAACTCGATGAACATCGGGATTTCCCGAACGCCAAGGTCAGCGGGCTTAGAATTGCTTTGGCGCCAAGACCCCGGCTGGAGATCGGCTTTAACCGTATATTCCAGTTCGGTGGCGACGGCAAGCCGAGCGTGAAGCCAGCTAAGTTTATCGATCTCTTCTTCTTTAGACGAGGTTGCGACGAGGAAACTCCCGATAACCCTCTGTGCATAAACAACGTCCTGTCGATCGATGCGACGGTGCGGCTGCCGGATGTGAACCGGTATATTCCTCTGGCCCGTGACATGGCGCTCTACTTCGACTTCGGCTGGGACGACACGCAAGGCGGTGACATCATTCCGCAAAAGCCCGGTGGCATCGCAGGGATCTTTCTAACCGGATTTCTCGGTGACCCCCAAATGGATTTTCGTTTTGAGTATGCCCGCACTTCAAACATCCAGTTCAACCATGTCGTCTATACTTCGGGTTTTACAAACAGGGGCGCGGTGCTTTCGCACTTCATCGGAACCGACGGCAGGGATATCTATGCTCGGGTCAGCCGCTGGATGAATCGCGATCTGCATCTGGGATTGCAGGCCAGCCATTCCCAGATTGGGCGTGTGACATCATCGGTTGGCGCTCCCAAGGAACAGCGCACCGGCTTCGGGTTTGACGTTTCCTATCGCTTTTCGAATCAATCCTCTCTGTTTTTGGGATATGAATTTGCGAAGGTCAAAGATCGCGACTTTGTTCTTGGAAAATCAGCCAACGATCACCTCTTTCAGTTGGAATTCAGCCGCTCGTTCGATTTCGAGTGGTAAGTGGAAGCAAAATCCCCCTTTCATCCCCAAAAAGGGGATATTGGAGAAGAGGAGCGCTAGAGAGGAACTTTTCAGGTCCGCCATTCGAAAGAACTCCGGTTTCAGCTCCCCTCTTTGAAAAAAAGGGGCAAGGGGAGATTCTCCGAATTCTCTTGCGGAGATGACGAGAGATAAGGGGTTGGATCTGCAGAATACTACTGGAGCCCTCCGCGGGAAGCTTGAGCTTCTCATTCTTTCCGCGATCGGCTTTTTCTTTCTTTTCTGGGAAATCGGTTTACTTGGTCTGCTTGATCCGAATGAGGGGTTATATGGGAGCATAGCTCGGGAGATGGCCGAAAGTGGAGACTGGATTACTCCCCGGTTTAATGGAGTTCGATATCTGGAAAAGCCTCCCCTCTACTTCTGGCTTACCGCGCTGACGATCAAAATTTTTGGTCCATCCGAGTTCTCCGTAAGAGTATGGAGCGCCATTCCAGCTCTGGGGACTATGTTCCTTAGCTGGAGACTCGGCCGATTGCTTTATGGCGGAAAAGCGGGCCTGGCCTCGGCCATTATATACGCGACGAGCGTGGGCGTTTTTCGTTATGTCCGTGTGGCGGGCCCGGATTTCCTCCTGGTTTTCGCCAATACCCTGGCGGTCTATGGTTTTCTCATCAGTTGTCAATCGAATCGAAGCCGGCCGGCAGGAGGAGAACCTGTTCGCGCGCGGCCTTCTCGGTTTTTGGGCTCTCTCCTCTTTTATCTGGGAATGGGATTGGGAGTACTGGCCAAAGGCTTGATCGGAATTTTGTTCCCGGTGGCGGTCATGATTCTGTTTCTGGCTGTTGAACCCCTGTTACAGCAGGCGGATGGGGCGAGGACAAGCTGGGGTCCGGCGCGGGCGCGGTTGTCGAGGATCATCCGGCCATTTCTCTCAAACCCGATCGGCCCCGTGATTCTTGTGCTCCTTCTCCTGCCCTGGCATTTACTGGCTGCCTGGGAAAATCCGGGTTTTTTCGATTTTTATATACTCGATAACCAGATCCTGCGTTTTATTAGCTTGCGCGGCTTCGTTGAAGACGACGTGCCGCTGACAACCCTCGCTTTTTTGGGGGTGACCGGGGTGTGGCTCTTTCCATGGAGCCTTTTTCTTGCGCCGGCTATCCGTTACGGCGTCCCCAGGCAAGGGTCAGCGGATGACGAGCGCCTTCATTTGATCGTTGGCTTGTGGGCTTTAGTGGTGATCGCTTTTTTTGCTCTCTCGTCGTCCAAACTGGAGCATTATTTTCTTCCCGCCGTGCCGCCTTTAAGCCTCATGTTTGGCGCGCTATGGGCAAATGCCTGGATGTCGAACCCCTCCGCTGCAGGCTTTCGACGGAGTTTTGGCGCTGGAGCCTTGGGGAGCTTAGTCATCGGTATGGCTCTCCTTCTCTACAGTGACTCGCTGACGCCGCGGCAAATCCTCCGTGGTCTCGCGGAGTTGAATGTCTACTATAGAGCGCTCCTCGCTCGGGGAGCTGAGTTCCCGTACGGGTCGATAGCTCCCATTATCGGGCTGCTCAAGGGGTTGGGCTGGTCGCTCGTCGGCGGTGTGCCTCTGGCTTTTTTGTTATTTCAGTTTCACATGCCCAAAGCGAGTTTTGTGGTGCTCGTGAGCATGGCTGGTATTCTAGGGTGGCTTGTCTTTAAGCTTCTTCTTATCGTGGAACCGTATCATTCTACCAAAGCCGAAGCGTCGGTTTTGGTGGCTCACGCGAAGCCGGGAGATCCCATCGTTCACGACGGGCCTCTGGAGTATAGTGGCGGCCTCCCCTATTATACCGGCCAAAGAATCTTTGTCCTGGATGGTCGTCGCGGGGATCTGGAGTTTGGCTCGCGCTATCAGGAGACGCGCCATCTTTTTCTCGACCCGGAAGCTTTTGCCCGCCTATGGAATAGCAACCGGCGGGTCTTTCTCGTGACCCGTTTTGTGGACCGTGAAACTGTGACGGAGAAGATACAGGGACTTGAGTTTTTCCCTCTCGGCCGATTCGGTTCTCGCCGGCTCTATAGCAATGGCAAATAGCAAATGGCGAATAGCGACTGATAACGTTCACGTCTCACTTTTCACTTTTAACTTTTGTTGATTATGAAGCTTGCGATCTTTTGCGATTTTGATGGCACCGTTTCCCAGGTAGACGTTACGGATGCGGTCTTGGAGCGGTTTGCGGATCCTCTTTGGCGCGAGATCCAGGACGAATGGCTGGCGGGAAAAATGACCGCAAGAGAGGTGCTTCAAAAGCAAATGCCGCTTGTTACCGTCGGGATAGACGAGCTGAATGACTTCATCGATGCCGTTCCTATAGATCCGTTCTTTGCCGAGTTTGCCGAGCTTTGCGCGCGAAATGGTTACCCGCTTTACATTTTGAGTGATGGTTTCGATTATTGGATCGGCAGGATTCTGGAGCGCGCTCTCGGCTCCCGCGTCGGCGTCGCGGATGCCGTCAAATTTTTCGCCAATGGCTTGACGCTTTGCGGCGACAAAGTGCATATCTCTTTTCCCCACTTTCCTCAGGGCTGCCCCCACGGCTGCGGCAACTGCAAGCCGGCTCTTTTCGCGCAGCTTAAGGGAAACGCGGAAAAAACGGTCGTTATCGGCGACGGGATTTCCGATCGCCTTATCGTCGAAGAAGCCGATCTCGTTCTCGCCAGAGACGGTCTTGTCGACTTCTGCCGGGAGCGAGGAATCGCTTCTTACAGGTTTGACGATTTTAGCGAAGTAATCCGGGCTGTGGCGAACGTACGTAACGAAGATTTGGAGGATCGGCATGAATGAAAGGGGACTGCGGCGGTTGGAGGCGGATTATTGCTCCTGGGGAGACGCCGTCCACTCGCTGGAGCCACCGAAGATTTTTGCCGGCTGCGAAGGGTGCTTTCTTTATGATTCAGAGGGAACTCCATACCTGGATCTTCAGATGGCCTCGGCCACGGCCAGCTTCGGCTACGGCAACAAGCGACTGAACCAAACGCTGAAGGAACAGTTAAACCGCCTGCCGCAGTTGGGGAGCCACTATCTCCACGCCGAAAAAGTCGATATTTCAGCCCGCATTGCGCAGCTCAACGAGAAGATCTTTCGGAAAAAAGGCAGGGTCCACTTAAACGTGGGGGGCTCGCCCGCCATAGAAGATGCGGTCAAGCTGGTCAGAAATGCGACGCGCAAGAATCCCGGCTTCGCTTTCATGGGGGGATATCATGGACGAACGCTCGGGGCGACGGCGATCACCTCCAGCTATCGGTACCGGCGGCGCTACGGTCACTTTGGAGACCGCGCTTATTTCGTTCCTTACCCTTACTGCTTCCGCTGTTTTTACGGATTGAAGCGCGAGGACTGCGGCCTGTATTGTCTGAAGCAGTTCGAAAGACTTTTTGAGACTGAGTATTACTCGGTCTGGGATTCCCGCGCCGGCGAATGCGAATTCGGCGCTTTCTACATGGAGCCGGTTCAGGGGACCGGCGGCTACGTGATCCCTCCCAAAGAATACTTTGTCGGGCTCAAAAAGATTCTCGAAGAACGAAAAATTCTTCTGGTGGATGATGAGGTGCAGATGGGTTTTTTCCGGACCGGCAAATTTTGGGCGATCCAGCATCTCGACATTGTTCCGGATGTGATTGTTTTCGGCAAGGGGCTGACGAACGGCTTAAATCCGCTGTCCGGGGTCTGGGCTGCAGAGGAGATTATTAACCCGCAGATTTTTCCGCCGGGCTCGACTCACTCGACTTATGCTGCGAATCCTCAGGGGACGGCGATCGCTCTAGACGTGCTGAAGCTCCTCGAAGAGCAGGATTATGAGAAAAAAGTCAACGAAAAGGGGGCGCGGTTTATCGCTCAGCTTAAAGAACTGCAAAAAAAATATCCTCGGATCATCGGCGACGTCGACGGGCTTGGCATGGCCCTCCGCATTGAATTTTGCCGGGAGGATGGAAGCACCCCCAATCCGGAGTTGACTCAATGCCTGGTTCAGGAGGGGCTGAAAGGGAATCTTAAAAACAACGGCAGGAATTATGGATTGGTCTTAAACGTCGGCGGATATTTCAAGAACGTGCTGAGCTTATCGCCCTCGTTTGAGATCAGCCACGAAGAGATCGATCTGGCGGTGGAGTTATTGGATCAATTGTTGGTGCGATGCATTAAGTAGCAAATAGCAAATAGCGAATAGTCAATGGTCAAGAGTGAATGGTCAATAATCAAGAGAGTTCCCCTCTTTGAAAAAGAGGGGCGAGGGGAGATTTTCCGATTCCGAAATGGCCGCAGAGAGCCAGAATCTAGCAGATACAAAAGACGCCTGGATTCCAGCGTGCGCGGGAACGAACGATGAACGGGACTCAACCTGGTATTTCGGATGAAGCGCTTCTCACCAGGCGAAATTTACCCGTGCTCCTTTCGACCGGGAGATGGTCCGTCAGTTCCACTTTATATTTAACGTTTCGCATTTTCTTAACCTGCAGCAGATCGTCCAGGCGCGCGCTTATGTGGCTTATCAGATCAGGCTTCAGTTGGCCCGGCAGGGGCACGGCGAGGAAAGTGAAAGATGCGGAATCCTGGACGATGATTTGGAATGCCTCGAGGCCGGGCACGTAAAATTCCACGAATACGATGGGGTGGATTGTGTCGCATTGTCCGGCTTCGTTCAAGAATTGTGGGCCGTATTCCTGCCGTCCGACCACATCCCGTACCACGCGATAAGCCGGCCAATCGGGTTGCCGATCCTCTAAAGGAAGGAGGACATCTTCCATCTTATAGCGGATCAGCGGCAGCGTCTTGTTTAGCAGATTCGTAATCAGGGTATGGTCCTCGAAAGGCTCTATAATCAGGTCATCTTCCTGGAGAACCATGCCTCCGAACCGTGGCAGGCCAATCCCGATGATCATGTGCTCGCTTGCGGCGTAAACGTTCGTGATCGAAATACCAAAGGCTGATTCAATGAACTCTTTGTCCGCAGCGACCAATGGCTCGCCGCCGCTGATGAGGGTCCGGGGCACGATTGCGAGGCGGCCGGCTGCTCTCTCAGAAGCGAGAGCCCGAAGGGCGGTAGCGTATCCGACAACGACGCACGGCTGATATCCGTTGAGGCCACTGACGATTTCGGAAAGCGGTTTTCTGATATCAAAGACTTTCACTCGGTGCGCCCACCAAAGAGGCCCCCAGCCACTGCTCTCGGTCATCGTGACTCCGGCGTAATGTCCGTCTGTTGCCCCGACGAAGGCGATTTTTTGGAAGATACCCACCGGCACGGCTCGCGCGAGATGGGTAAGCCCTCGCAGCCAGTCCATTTTGTGCCAGACGAAAGGAGCGATCTGACCGTTTGAACCTGAGGTATGAACCACAAAAAAGTCGTCCTTGAAAAGCGCCAGAGGGTTTTTGGTCCGGGATAGGAATGCCTCAACGCCGCCTTTCGTTATTCGTTTATCGGTGACGATCTCGTCGAAGTGCTTTAATAGATGTTTCTTGGTCAGGGCGGGGAAGTCAGTCACCGCGCAGGTGGCGGGATCTATACGGCGCTCTTTGATGATCCTGGAATAATAGGGAGACCTGGCGGCAAGAGTCTGAATGAGGCGGCGAAACCGTTTTAAATTCCTCAAAGCCAGCGAGGACGGCGAGCGGAATCGATTGCGGCGCAACTCGACCACACGGCTAGCGAGGACGAACCCGGCGAAGAAGCGATCCGCCATGTGCCTGGATATCAAAGATGAAACCTGAGAAAGAAATCCCGCCTTTGCCAAAGGGGAGAATTGCAAAAGAAAGGTTCCTCGACTCCGCACTTCGAAAATGAGATTAGTCCAGGGAAGTTGATGATGTCAACATGAAATGGATGATCTCGGTGAACGTTCAAATTTCGCACGTTGATGTGTAAAAGCATTTGCCTCTCTGAAATCCGTCATTTCCGAACGCTTGTATCGGGAATCCAGGCGAAACCGTCACCTGTCTGCATGCGACGCGCAGCAGGCTGGACCCCCGATAAAGACATTTGGAGAGTGGCGAGTTTGGATAAATTCCCCCGATTTTTTTAATGCCGCCAGCTTGCTGCGCGGAGAGTCATTTAGGTCATGTATCAATTCATTGCAGAGCGGGCGCAAAAAATCGGCGCCTCGCATCCGCAGGCTTTCCTCAAGATGCTCCACATGCTTCCGCGTGGCCTCTTGGCACGAAACCGGGAACGCGCGTTTCGGGCCACGTTGCGGCTGGCCGCCAGCGCCTCTCCATTCTACCGGCGAAAATTTGAAGAGCACGGCGTCGATATTAAGAGAGCGCGAAGACCCGAGGATTTGGGGAGCTTTTATCTTGGCCCGGAGGAGGTTCGGGCTGCCCCAGAATCATTTGTTTGCGCCAAACCGGAGCTGGCCGTCGAGAGCTCTGGAACGACCGGCCACGCGGCTCGCGTATTCTTGAGCTATGATGAGTTGGAGTATATCGCCAGGCAGGCCATTATCCTCAAGGGAGTCTATAATATCTCTGAACAAGATCGCGTCGTCTCGACGTTCGATTACGGCTTTTGCCTGGATGGACTGCTGGCTTCCAAGGGTATTCCATACTGGAAAAGCTTTGCCATGTGCGTCGGCAGGGTGGACCCCGCTGAAATTTATCGCAAGATGTCGACCTATCGGTTCAATATTGTCATGAGCGGTATCCCCTGGCTTGCCCGGTTCACCGAAGTTGCTGAAGCTGAAGGGCGACCCTATCCGCTCAAACTCCTGGTTGGAGGAGGGGGGGGAGGTATTTCTAGGCGGACGCGCGAGTGGATTGAGAGGTTTTGGGGCGCTCCTCTGTGCGTGACTTACGCCTCCGCAGAGGCTGCGACCGATTTGGGTTTCCAATGTTTAGAGCGGGACGGTTACCACTTGAATGACTTTGATTTCTTTGTGGAGATTTTGGATCCGGATACCGAAGGGTACGGAGAGATCGTCCTGACGACGGTCCGCAGGAAAGTCATGCCCTTGATCCGATACCGGACCGGGGATGTGGCGCGTCTGATTACCGAAAGATGCCGGTGCGGGTTGCCTTTCCGGCGGCTTTCCACGATTCGCGGCCGCCGGGATGAAATTGTCGCTTCGGTTTGGGGCAATGTCCATCCCGATTTTTTTGAGAAGATTCTCGGCTCCGTTCCGGGAATCGCGGATGATTGGCAGGTTGCGCTGCTGGAGAAGAACGGAAAGCAAACGTTCCAGTTTCGATTGGAGGTTGAGGATGGAAAGCCGGATCGCGAAGAGATTGAGAACCTTATTCTTAAGAAGATTGAGAGCAGTCACAGCCTCGGTTGGCAGGCGTACACGCAGGGGCTGGCGGGCGTAGAGTTCGCGTACCATCCAAAACGCACCCTCCGAACGGGCAGGAAGCTGCTTCGCCTCATTGATGAGCGGAAATCAGCCTAGACTGCCTAGACCGCTCTTTGAATTGTTTTTCGGAAACGAGCGGCAGACAAATCCCCCTTTCATCCCCTGAAGCTGTGAAAAAATTCAAATCCCCCTTCCGTCCCCCTTTTTCAAAGGGGGATAATCCAAAAAGGAAAGTGAAATTTTGCTCTTCAAGTGCTTGGAATCCGGCTCTTTTGACTACGAGTTTCCCCTCTTTTTCAAAACTTTGGCAAAGAGGGGCAGGGGGAGATTGTCTATTTGCATCTTGAATCGGAGGTCGTGGGGAGAATGTCGATAAGCAAGCTTTCGAGTTCTCGGCGTGAAAGGGAGCCGATTGCGATCGTAGGAATCGGGTGCCGTTTCCCGGGAGGCGCAAATGACGCTGAATCCTATTGGAGACTCCTCAGCGCCGGCGCCGACGCGATCACAGAGATTCCCGAGGACCGCTGGAGCATCGAGAGATACTATCACCCGCGCCCTGGCGTGCCGGGAAAAACTTACGCCCGATGGGGCGGGTTCATTGAAGGAATCGATCAGTTCGACCCGGAGTTTTTTGGCATCTCCCCACGCGAAGCCGCTCATATGGATCCGCAGCAACGGCTCCTGCTCGAAGTTGCCTGGGAAGCGCTCGAGGACGGAGGTCAGATCGTCGAACGGCTGGCAGGCACCAACACCGGCGTTTTCGTTGGCATCTCAACCTTCGATTATGCGCAGCTCCAGTCGAGTCTCCGTGACATTCGTTCCGTTGATCCGCATTTCGCCACCGGCGGAGCGTCAAGCATCGCCGCGAATCGTATCTCTTATTGCCTGAGTCTTCATGGCCCAAGCGTGGCTGTGGATACTGCCTGTTCGTCTTCACTGGTCGCGACGCATCTTGCCTGCCAAAGCATTTGGAATGAAGAGTGCAGCCAGGCATTGGCCGGCGGAGTCAACATCATCATCAGTCCCGGTCCTTTCATTGCTTTTTGCGCGGCTTCCATGCTTTCTCCCGACGGGCGCTGCAAGGCATTCGATGCCGGCGCGAATGGTTTTGTGCGCGGCGAAGGCGCCGGCGTCATCGTTCTCAAGCCTCTAGCGAAAGCTCGCGCGGACGGCGATCCCGTGTATGCCGTCATCGTGAGTTCGGCGGTGAACCAGGATGGCAGAACGGCAGGGATCGCAGCACCGTCGCAGGAAGCGCAGCAAAACTTGCTGCGACAGGTTTGTGAGGAAGCAGGAATAGCGTTCAGAGAAGTGGATTATGTCGAGGCGCATGGGACAGGGACCGCAGCGGGCGATCCGGTTGAGGCAGGCGCCATAGGAAACGTGTTCTCTTCCGGCCGGCCTAAGGGTCAATACTGCGTCATGGGCTCGGTGAAAACCAATATCGGACATCTGGAGGCCGCGGCCGGTATTGCCGGCCTGATAAAGCTTGCCTTATGCCTCAAACACCGGATGATCCCCCCCAACCTCCACTTTCTCAACCCGAATCCCCGCATTTCCTTCGAGGAGCTGCAGCTCCGCGTCCCCACGTCCTTAGAACCATGGCCTCAGGACTCCAAGCCGGCGGTTGGCGGCGTCAATTCGTTCGGGTTCGGCGGCACCAATGCGCATTTGCTTTTGACGGAGCATCGGACCGACGAAGAGGCCTCCGCGCCAGTGACGGTGACGGAACAAGAGGATGTGGCGCTGCTGCCTCTTTCGGCGCGTACTCCTGAAGCCCTGGAGTGCGTTGCCCGGTCCTATCTGGAGTTTCTGCGTCGGGATGGCGGCGTCCATTTGCGAGATCTCTGCTACACAGCCGGCGTTCACAGAACCCATTTTGACCATCGTTTATCTGTTGCCGGCCACACCGAGAGAGGACTCTCTGAGTGCCTGGAAGCCTTTCTCGGCGGCGCCAAAAGGCCCGGCATGACCATCGGCCGGCGCATGCACGGGCAGGTCCCTCGGCCCGTTTTTGTTTTTTGTGGGCAAGGGCCACAGTGGTGGGGAATGGGAAGGGAGTTGCTGAGGAGCGAGCCCGTTTTTCGAGAGGCGGTAGAAGAATGTGATGCCTTGCTTGGCAAGTATGCGGATTGGTCTCTGATCGACGAGTTGCGCGCCGATGAGGCCGATTCACGACTCCATGAGACCGCCATTGCGCAGCCCGCTCTATTCTCTCTCCAGGTGGCGCTGACTGCTTTGTGGAAGTCATGGGGCGTTCAGCCGGAAGCTGTGATCGGCCACAGCGTCGGCGAGGTGGCTGCGGCGTACGTCGCCGGAGCGCTCAATCTGGAGAGTGCCGCGCGGGTCATTTTTCATCGTGGCAGGTGCATGGATTTTACAGCCGCGAAAGGAAGGATGCTGGCTGTGGGGCTGTCTATGGCGGGCGCAGAGGAAGCGATTCGAGACTTTGCGGAACAGGTCTCCATTGCCGCGATCAACAGCCCCTCTTCAGCCGTTCTTTCCGGAGACTCACAGGCGCTGGAGCAAATATCGCTCTCATTGACTCGTCAGGGCGTTTTTTGTCGCTTTCTTCGTGTCCAGTATGCGTTTCACAGCCCGCAAATGGATTCAATCAAGGCTGAGCTGCTGGAATCTCTGGAAGGGATCGAGTCTCAGGACCCGGTTATTCCGATCGTTTCGACCGTCACCGGCAAACCGGTGGAGGGCCTCCCCTTCGAGAACCATTATTGGTGGCGCAACGTAAGGGAAAAGGTGCTTTTTGGAGACGCGGTGACCTGGCTCATCCAAAGGGATCACGATCTTTATTTAGAACTGGGCCCGCACCCGGTTCTTTCTGTTTCAATCGCCGAGTGCCTCCAGCATCTGGGTCGCAAAGGAACCGTGTTGCCGTCGCTGCAACGCGAGCAAGAAGAAAAACTTATTATGCTGGGATCTTTGGGAGCGCTGTACACGCTGGGCTATCCGGTGGACTGGAAGAGACTCTGGTCCACGCCCGGTCGCTATGTGCATTTACCCAAATACCCATGGCAGCGGCAAGCCTACTGGCACGAGCCTGAAGCATCGAAAGAGCTGCGGCTCGAGGGAAAGCGGTCTCCCTTGCTTGACCGAGATGAAAAATCGGCTGATCCTACTTGGGAAATTTCGGTTGACAAGCGATCCTTACCTTACCTGGAGGACCATAAGTTACAAGGAAACGTAGTTGTGCCGGCGGCCGCATACGTAGAGATGGCACTGGAAGCCGCTCAGGAGGTTTTGGGGGCGGGCGCTTGCGTCCTGGAGGAGATCCAGTTCCAGCAACGCCTGTTGGTGCCCGATCCGGGCGAAGCTCCAAGGGTAAAGTTGGTTTTCTATTCGGCTGATGAGTCTCTTGCCATCTATAGCCGGCCGTTTCAGCGGCACGCTTGGGTACGGAACGCCGTTGGAACGATCCGGAAAGAGGAACATGCCCGTCCCGTGCCTAACGTGGACCTGGAAACGATAAGGAAAGAACTTCCGGACGAGATCCATGCGGCCGACTGCTATGAGAGGTTTTCAGCGCTGGGGCTTCGTTTCGGCCCTTCCTTTCAGTCAGTCGAGCGGATCTGGAGAAGGGATGGAGAGGCTTTAGGACTGCTGCGGCTTCATGGAGATCTCGAGCGCGAAGACAAGAAGTACTGTTTCCATCCCGCGCTTCTCGATTCCTGCTTCCAAGTCTTTATCGGAGCCGTGCCCCAGAATAATCGGGAGATCCCGGCGACTCTATATTTGCCTGTCCGAATTGACCGCCTGCGCTTTTACAAAAGTCCGGAAACCCAAGTTTTGAGCCACGTCCGCATCAGCGATATTAGCCCGACCACGTTGGAAGGCGACGTTCGCGTGTACGGTGAGGACGGGACTCTGCTCCTGGAGATCGACGGGTTCCGATGTCAGACCGTGGGTCGGGTGGATGGCAAGGAGTCGGACGGCGTGGAAGATTGGTTCTATGAAGTTCAGTGGCAAAGCAAGCCGGTGCCTGAGGAAAAGCCGGCGCGTCCATCCGGCGATTATATTCCCCGTTCGCGGGAGATTGCTGCCGCAGTCGAGCGCGACATTCATCTGGCAGCCGATGAAATCGGGTGGTCAAGAGTCTTCGCGGCGGCTGCCGAACAGCTCGATCGGGTCGCTGCCGCCTACGTGGTGAAAACTCTGCGCGGTCTTGGCTGGGGGCTCAGCGCTGGAGAGCATATCAGGCTCGAATCGTTGGCGCGCCGCGTGAGCCTGAAAGCTCACCGCCGGGGCGCGATCCAACGAATTGCTCAGATCCTGGAGCAGGCAGGCTACGTCAAACGCGCCGGCGCGGAAGAGTGGGTGGTATGGCAAGCGCCTCCCGAGCTGGACCCGGAGAAATTATGGGATGAGACGTTGTCCCAATACCCCGCCTATCTTGCTGAGCTATGGCTGATCGGCAAGTGGGGATCGAGCCTGGCGGCTCTGCTCGGCGGCGAAACGGATCCTTACCAGGTGATTGCTCCGCAGGGAAGCGCCGGGCTCGTTGAGCATTTTTACCAGGATTCTCCCTTTTATCGTCTCTATAACATGTCGATCCAGCAAACGGTGGCTCGAGCTGTAGGCTCTTTACCGAAGGGGAGGATCGCTCGAATCCTGGAAATCGGAGGCGCGGCGGGCGAGACGGCGGTGCACGTGCTTGCAAGTTTGCCCTTGAATCGCGTGGAGTATGTCTTTTCGGATTTTGCTGACACTTTTTTTGACCGAGCCCAGCAGAAGTTGCGCAACTATGCCGGCGTCAAATTCCAGCTATTGGACGTAGAGAAAGATCCCGCCTGCCAGAATTACGAGCTGCATTCGTTCGATCTTATCCTCGCATCCGGGGTGCTTCATGCCGCTGGTGAGCTGAGTGATGCCTTGGAGAATATCCGAAAGCTCCTGTCGTCCGAAGGTCTGCTCGTTCTCCTAGAGCCGGAAAATGGGCGTCCGTGGGTCGAACTGGTGTTTGGGCTAAGCGGAGAACGGAGGAAATTCAGGGATTTCGCTCTGGAACCCGGTTGCCACCTGCTCGCTCCGGCTGTGTGGAAAAATTCATTGGAACGGGCCGGCTTCGCCGATATCGAGCGGATTTCCGTGTCGCCGTTCGGGGAGGATCTGCAGGTCCTTCTGCTGGCCCGGGCCGCTCATATTCACGCAGAAACGCCCGGCAGCGCGGCCGGAGAGGATCTTTCAGAGATCAAAGGCGAAGCGGGTACCTGGTTGGTTTTTGCAGATCGCGGCGGGCTTACTCGAAACCTGAAGGAGCTTCTCAAAAGCCGGGGGGAGAAAGCTATTCTCGTAACCGCCGGCGAGGATTTTTGCCGCCTGGATGACGGCAGTTTCCAAATCGCTCCAGATCGGCCTGAAAGCATGGAGCGGCTGATTCGTTTTGTCGCTGAATCGTATGGCGCTGAGTGGCGAGGAGCCATTCACCTCTGGAGTCTGGACGAATCGATGATTGGCACAACGCCGCTCGAGTCAGCGCGGTTTGGAGAAACCTTTGGATGCCAGTGCATTCTTTATTTCCTTCGAGCATTGTCCATGAAAGGGAGGCGGGACAAATCCTTCCGTCTCTTGCTCGTTACCAGAGGCGCCCAGCCGGTGGAAAACACGATTGAGGCAGCGGCGCTCGGCCAGGCACCGCTGATTGGTTTGGGGCGAGTCGTTGCCAATGAGTTTCCCGAGATCCGCTGCAAGATGGTGGATCTTGCCCGGACCCCGTCTCCTGAAGACACCAAAGTCCTATTCAAAGAACTCCACTCGGAGGACCCGGAGGAGGAGGTCGCCTGGCGGGAGGGGATACGCTGGGTGCCGCGGATAAACCGCGCAAGCCGGAAAAAAGTCGCGGTGGGAAAATCGCGCGACGGAGCGGACAGAGCGTTTCGGGTGGAGATCTCAGCGTCCGGCGCTATGGAGCATTTGAGCCTGCGCGAAACCCTGCGCCAGGCGCCCGGCCCGGGACAGGTTGAGATCAAAGTATGCGCTGCTTCCTTGAATTTTCGCGACGTCATGAAGGCTTTGGGGCTTTATCCTGGCGACGGGCTGGACTCCGTTACACTCGGCGATGAGTGCGCGGGGACAGTCGTGGCCTTAGGCGAGGGAGTCAATGAGCTCAGAGTCGGGGATGAGGTCGTGGCTGTCGCTCCCGGGAGCTTCGGATCTTATGCAACGGCGAGAGCAGAACTGGTTATGAAAAAACCGGCTGGTTTAAGTTTCGAAGAGGCCGCCACCATGCCCGTTGCCTTTCTCACCGCATATTATTCATTGCACCATCTGGCGCATTTGAGTCCGGGTGAAACGGTTCTCATTCATGCGGCGGCGGGTGGCGTCGGGCTGGCCGCTTTGCAGGTCGCTCGCGGCGTGGGAGCGGAGATTATCGCGACTGCAGGGAGCCCGGAGAAGCGGGAACTTCTCGGCTGGTTGGGGATCTCCCATATTCTGGACTCCAGGTCATTATCATTTGCCGAGCAGGTCATGGAAATCACCGCGGGCCGGGGCGTGGATGTCGTTTTGAACTCTTTAGGGGGAGCCGCGATCGCCAAAGGGCTTTCTTGCATGGCTCCGTATGGGCGCTTTGTCGAGCTGGGCAAGCGTGACATTTACCAGAACAGCAAACTGGGAATGTGGGCATTCCGAAAAAACGGCGCTTTTTTTGCCGTGGATATGAGCGGGCTCATGAGCCAAAAGCCGGGTCTCGCGCGCTCATTGTTTTGCGAACTGTCGGAGCGCATCCAGGAGAAAAGCTTTCGGCCCCTGCCTCACAGGGTTTACCCGGTTTCCAGAATCGGCGACGCTTTCCGACTTATGGCCCAGGCCAAACATTTCGGTAAAGTAGTGGTTTCTTTATTGGAAAAGGGCCTTACGGTGGATCCCCTGGATGAAAAGCCGATCAGTTTTCGTCCGGATGCGACTTATTTGATCACCGGCGGGTTCGGCGGATTTGGTTTGACGGTCGGGAAGTGGATTGTGGAGAAGGGTGGGCGGAACGTGGTTCTGATGGGAAGAAGCGGGGCTGCTTCGGAGGGAGCGAAGAAGGATGTTGAGGATCTGAAAAAGGCGGGCGCCAGGGTGGTGGTGGCCCGAGCCGATATTAGCAGCGACAAGCAGGTTGCCAAAGCCATTGCTGATATTGAACAGACCATGCCGCCGCTGAGAGGAATTTTCCATGCCGCCATGGTGCTCGATGATGGTGTCTTGCTCCAGCTTAGTCCGGAAAGATTCAGGAATGTGCTTTCCCCCAAGGTGGATGGAACTTGGTTTTTGCATTCGCAGACCTTGCACCGGCCTTTGGATTTCTTCGTGCTTTTTAGCTCCGTGAGCTCGTTGATCGGGAGCCGGGGACAAGCAAACTACGTTGCAGCAAACGCCTTTCTTGATGCGTTTGCCTACTACCGGCGCTCGCTCGGCCTTCCCGCCGTGACGGTTAATTGGGGCCAATTGGCCGAAACAGGCTATGCATCGCGCAACCGACAGATCGGGGAGTTTCTGACGCGCAGAGGAATTAAGGGCATACTTCCAAGGCAGGCGATGCATGCCCTGAGCCTTGTCCTTGAAAGAAACCCGGTCCAGATCGGCGTGATGCGCATCAATCAGCATAAGCTCGCGCAATCCCTGCTCCAGGGGCGACCGCCGCAGAAGCTTATGGCGCTTCTGGGGGAACACGACGTGCAGGAGAGGATCGAAGAAGGAGCGCGAATCCGCGAGGCGGTCTTGCAAGCGGAACCGGCGAAGCGCGAGTCCATTCTCCAGTCCTATGTAAGCGAGCAGGTGGCAAACGTGCTGGGGACTTCCGCAGCAAAACTGGACTTTGATCAACCCCTGAGCGAGCTGGGTTTTGATTCACTGATGGCGGTCGAATTAAAGAACCGTTTAGAAAACGATCTGGTTATCTCGCTACCGCCGGGGAAGCTCATGCAAGGACCCAGCATCAGGCGGCTTTCTGCGGAAGTTATGGAACTGCTGAAAACCGATGGTGAGATCGCTTCTGAGGCTCTTGCGCCTGAAGTCTTTCAGGAACTCGAGCCCGTAACGCGCCCTTCTCCGGCCTGCCTGGTTCCTTTGCGAGCGTCGGAGGCGCGCCCGCCGCTCTTTTGCATTCATCCGGCGGGGGGGCAGATTAGCATCTACAAAGACCTAGTGGAGAGACTGCCGCCAGGACAGGCTGTGTATGGCATTGAGTCTCGCCATCTGGACGGTTCAAATGAGAACCATCATTCGATCGAGGAGCTTGCCAGGGAATACGCCCGCCTCATAGCGAGGGAGCAACTCCCGGGACCCTATTGTCTGCTTGGGTTTTCTCTGGGGGGCTTTATTGCAATGGCGATGGCGAGTGTGTTGGAGGGTTGGGGCCGGGAAGTGGCGTTCGTAGGCTTGGTGGATTGTGATCTCAAATGGGCGGACCCGTCTCCCAGCAAGGAGCTGCTTCTGCGAAACCTGATCATCGAGATGTACGGGCTGATTTACAGAGAAAGCGGTGCCGTGCAGTCGTTGGAGACAAAACGGTTGCTGGATGAAGCTGCAAAGCTCTCGGCCGAAATCCTCTCTTCATCCGGCGAGCAACGCATCGAAGCCATCATCGGCTGGCTGATGGAGCGAGAATATACATTCAAGGACATCCCGCGCGCTATCCTGAAAGAGTACCTTGCAAGTTTCGATAATCACATCACCTTGATAGCGGATTTTCATCCCAGGATGATCCAGGCACCGCTGATCCTATGGTGGGCTCGAGATAGCCTGTCGGCCCTGGATGGCTCCAAGTGGCATTGGGGCCAGTACACAACGTCAGAAATGATTGAGCGGACGATCGAAGGGAACCACTACTCGGTGATGTATCCTCCCGCCGTCGCTGCTCTTGCGGAAGAGTTGGATAAACGCCTGCGCGCGTTCCGGGGCTCCTAACCGGACTCGGCAGTCAAAATCGTTCGTGTATCCCTCAAGCCGCGAAAAAATTCAGGTAAGTGAAAATTCGGGAGGTCAGGCCGGATTTCGAACTCCGCGGCAGACAAATCCCCCTGTATCCCCCTTTTACAAAGTGGGACATTGGAGAAGAGGAGCTAGAGAGGAAGTTTTGGGTTCGCATTCGCAAGAAATCCCTTTCTCTACTTTCTGGTCCTTAATGTTTGAGTTCCCCTCTTTGAAAAAGAGGGGGCACGGGAGATTTTTTTGCTTTGGAAATCGGAACGAATGAGAACATGGGCAGAGCCGAGATAGTATCGGAACAGCCCGCTGCCTTCGGGATCTCCCAAATTAAAAGGGATTGGACGCTGAATATCTGGGAGGGGCTCAATTTCTTCGCGTGGCTGCGACTGTTGATTCGCAATCGCTTCGCTGTTCACTGGTCGTTCTGGTACATTGCCTGCATCGTTACGGTCGTCAGCTTCTTGAATACCACCCTTCATTATTTGCAAGAACTCTTTTACGGAAGGCGGCTGAGGAGGACACGGATCCGCGAAGATCCGTTGTTCATCATCGGTCACTGGCGCACGGGGACCACTTTTCTGCACCAGCTCTTGGCTCTTGATGACCGACACACTTACCCGAACACATATGAGTGTTTCGCCCCCAATCACTTTCTACTAACAGAGCGGTTTTTTACGCGCTGGCTGAGCGCCCTCCTGCCAAAACGCCGGCCCATGGATAACATGCCTGTCGGGTGGGAACGGCCTCAAGAGGACGAATTTGCTTTGTGCATGCTGGGCCTGCCTTCTCCCTACCTCACGATTGCTTTTCCGAATCATGCGCCCCAATGCCAAGAATATTTTGACCTCGAAGGGCTTTCCCCCGAGGCTCTGTATCGGTGGAAGAAAGGTTTCATGGGCTTCTTACGGCGACTCACTCTCAAGAGTCCCAAGCGCTTGGTTCTCAAGTCGCCGCCACACACCTGCCGCGTGAGGGTTCTAGTCGAAATGTTCCCGGATGCGCGCTTCGTTCACATTGTCCGCGATCCCTACGTGGTTTTTCCCTCAACGATGAATATGCGCAAGTCGTTGTATGAGGCGCATGGGCTGCAACGGCCCACTTTTTCGGGGCTAGAGGAGTATGTCTTTGGAACCTTTAACCACCTTTATGAAAACGTAGACGCTGCGCGTAAGCTCATAGATCCTGCCCGATTTTACGAGATACGGTACGAGGACTTGGTTCGTGATCCGGTCGGCGAAATGCGTGGTTTATATGAACACCTGAGGCTTGGGGGCTTCGACGAAGTCGAGCCTCGCCTCAAGCGCTACCTGGCTGCCATCGCAGGATATGAAACAAACCGCTATCAGCTGTCTCCACGGCTGCGGGCCGAGATTACCCGTCGCTTGGGTTGGGTCATTCGAAAATACGGTTACGAGATAACGGGATAGAGGCGGATTTGGCCTGCCCGCAAGACTAAAATCCTCCTCATCTCCTGAAACTGGTCGGATGGTCGTTCTCCAACAGGCTGTCAAAGCAATGAGCGGCTTGAAAGAGGGGGTTGATCTTTCCGTGGTCATTCCTCTTTACAACGAGGCCCTCACGCTCGCCACTCTTCATGAGAGGCTCATAAGAACCCTGCGCTCTTTGGGTTCGTCTTATGAGATCCTTTACGTGGACGACGGGAGCACGGATGGAACAGCCGGGCTTCTCCGCCAATTACAGGGCCAGCATCAGGAGGCGAAGGTCATCTTTTTGAACCGAAATTACGGCCAGCATGCGGCCGTGCTGGCAGGCTTTGAACGGGCACGGGGAGAGGTCATCGTGACACTGGACGGGGATCTCCAGAATCCACCTGAGGAGATTCCCAAATTGCTGCAGAAAATTCGCGAAGGTTACGATGTCGTCGGAGGCTGGAGAGAGGAGCGTAAGGATTCGCTGCTCAGGCGTTTACTCTCTGCGCAGATGAGTCGCATCACCTCGCTCATCGTCGGCGTCAAAATGAGGGATTATGGATGCATGCTGCGAGCCTATCGCCGGCCCGTGGTGGAGCAGATCTCTAAATCGCAGGAGGCTGCGCTTTTTATTCCCGCTCTGGCCAACTATCTGGCCCGATCGGTCGCGGAGATTTCCGTAGGGCATGAGATGCGCGAGTCGGGCAAATCGAGATACAACGCTTTTCGACTGCTGAGACTGAATTTCGATCTTCTCACGGGATTTTCTCTCTTGCCGATCCAGGCGGTTAGTTTCTCCGGAATCTTGATTGCTTTTTTTGGTCTCGCATTCGCGGCTTTTCTCGCGCTGCGCCGCATCCTGATCGGTCCGGAAGTAGAGGGAGTCTTCACTCTTTTTGCGATCCTCTTTTTTTTCGTGGGTATTCAAATTCTGGCGCTGGGCCTGATCGGTGAATATATCGCCCGTATCTACATGCAGGTGCGTCGCCGGCCTCGTTATGTGATTAAGGAGGTCCTGGGTTAAAATAAAAGGTGAAGATGAACGATGAAAGTGAATAGGTTACGATCAGCGTCAAAGCGTTAGCTGATACGTGAGCAGGTAGAATATAGGGGCCGCGACGATCCGGTACCAGGCGAATGGAGCCAGGCTCCAGCGACCGAGAAGGCGCATGAAGAAAGCGATCGAGATAACCGCGATGATAAAAGAGACGACGAAACCCATCAAGAACTGCGTCAATTCATCCGAAGAAAGGCTTCCACGCATCTTTAAAAAATCGTAACCGGATGCGGCCGCCATAACCGGCACTGCAACCAGAAAGGAAAACTCCGCAGCTCCTTTTCTGTCGAGACCCATGAGCAAGCCGCCCACGATCGTGGCGGCTGAGCGAGAGATGCCCGGCCACAGAGAAAGAGTCTGAAAAAGCCCTATCCCCAGAGCTTGCTGGAGCGTGATCGCATCCATGGAATTCGGAGTGTTGCGCGAAGCAAGCCGCTCTGCGACCAGAATTCCGATCCCTCCGACGGCCATGGCCCAGCTCACTGCCGTCGGTGTAAAAAGACGGGATTTGATAAAATCGTGGGCCAGGTATCCTACCACCAGCGCGGGGAGCGTGGCCAGGGCAATACGCCACAGCCCCGACCAACCTTGCATCGCCGATGGATCAGGCGAAGCATTATTTTGGCTTTGTGGAATGAGACGCCAGAAGCGATGGGCATAGAGGACGGGGACGGCCAGGATCGCGCCGAGCTGGATTGCGACTTCAAACGTCGATGCCTTCTCGCCGGTGAAGCCAAGGAGATTCCCAAAAACGATGAGATGCCCCGTTGAAGAGACCGGGATGAACTCCGTGAGGCCTTCAACGATTCCCAAGATGACAGCGATGGCCCAGATTTCCACGTTCAGCGGCGGACAGGTCAGATGGAAGCTCCCACGCTCAACCCAGGCTGCCGCGGGCTTTCCATTTTTCCCTGGCAAATTTCAGGAATCCGGGAAGCAGTGAAAGAAAGATAACGATCGCGATGATCGAGTGGATTTGCTGCTGGATGTTAGGGATCATGGTCCCCAGCAGGTAGCCGGTCAAGGTCATGCTCAAGACCCATGAGATGCCGCCTAACACATTGTAAGCCACGAACCGCCGGTATTTCATAGCTCCAACGCCCGCAACAACCGGAGCAAAGGTTCTGATGATGGGAACAAAACGGGCTATGAAAATAGTAAACCCACCGTAACGGTCATAAAACTCTTTGGCCGTTATGAGATGCTTGCGGTTGAAGAATAGAGAGTTTTCCCGGGTGAAAATCTTCGGTCCTGTTTTGGCGCCGATGCCGTAACCAACCGTGTCTCCGACGATGGCAGCCAAACTGAGAGAGAGATTAAGGGACCACATTTCCAGGTGCCCAAGGGCCGCAAAAATCCCCGCCGTGACGAGGAGGGAATCCCCGGGCAAAAAAAAGCCGATAAGCAGGCCGGTTTCTACGAACACGATCGCCGTCAGAAGCATGAGGCCGCCGACCCGAACGATCGATTCCACATCGTAGATTCGGTGGAACAAATCCCACAAGAATTCCATCTTTTATTTTCGCGTTGAGATTCGGACGTGAAGCCTTGCTGACTGAAGGCAGGTCTGGACTCAACAAGAATTGACTGTACCATTATTAAATTGCAAAGCAAAGGCTGTCGCTTCGTTTTCGGGTTTTTAGCTTGGCAGCCTGGCCGATATGGCGAGCGTCCGGCGGTGATCTCGCCGGGAACGAAACAAATGCGCGAGCAGGTTGCGATAAGAATCGATGTGGATACGCGGATCGGGTTGAAGGAAGGCGTTCCCCGGCTGCTGGAACTTTTGAGGCGGCACGGCCTTCGCGCGAGTTTTTTCGTGAGCTTTGGCCCCGACAATTCGGGCCGTGCCTGGAGAAGGATTGTGAGACCGGAATTCGTCCTGAAGATGCTACGGACGAACCCGCTGCGTCTCTATGGACTCAGGACGCTTCTTTCCGGCACCTTGCTTCCTGCTATGCCAATTGCTGACGGAGAGCCGGAGATTCTCAGGTCCATTGTGGCCGAAGGGCATGAGCTCGGTATCCACGGGTATGACCATGTCCGGTGGCAAGATTGTCTGGAAAAAATGCGGGAAGCCGAGATAGAGGCGGAATTATTTCAGGCCAGGAAGAGCTATGAGCGTATCCTGGGCGTCTCGCCTCTGAGTTCCGCGGCGCCGGGCTGGAAGTGCACGCCCTCTAGTCTCGCTGTTCAGGACCGGCTACGGTTTCAATATGCCAGCGACGTGCGCGGCAGTCAGCCTTTTCTGCCGCTTCACAACGGCAGGCCGTTTAAAACGCTGCAGATCCCGACGACGCTCCCCACGGTGGACGAACTGCTGGGCCGGCAGAGTGACATCAATGGATTTCTCTTGTCAGCTCTGAAGAATGGCCTAAACGTTCACACCATCCACGCGGAGGTCGAGGGGCGTCATTATTTGTCCCTGCTCGAGGACTTTCTTGGGCGGCTGCGCCAGCGAGGTGTAGAAGTTGTGACGCTTGAGGTTGTCGCGGAATCCATCCGGAAAGGAGGTCTTGAAAAGGTTCCCCATCTGCCTGTTATACGCGGCCGTTTTCCGGGTCGAAGTGGCTGGGTTGCCTGTCAAGCCGCCTGAAAGAGCATACGGGCATTTACCGGGCGTGGAGGGATAGCAAATGCCAATCTATGAGTTCCGATGCTTGGGCTGTCGGAGAGTATTCTCATGCCTGGTGGGCGTGGTGGCTGACTCCGGTGAG
The DNA here is from genome assembly GCA_016210115.1 of Deltaproteobacteria bacterium. Classification (GTDB taxonomy): domain Bacteria; phylum Desulfobacterota; class Binatia; order UBA9968; family UBA9968; genus JACQUW01. The sequence goes on from JACQUW010000206.1 coordinate 23,612, forward strand.
CCCGAGTGCCCCCGATGCGGTGGCAAGAAACTAAGCAAGCTCATCTCCCGGCCTGCTCGAATCAGATCGAGGCAGTCCTTGGAAGATCTTGCCGACCCCGGCAAGCTGGGCAATTTGGACGACCCCAAGGCTATGGCCGAATGGGCGAAAAAAGCCAGCCGAGCGTTGGGAGACGAGACCGGCGAAGATTTCGAGGGAGAAATGGATGAGATGTTGGAAAATCCGCCCGGAGAACGGGACGAGTTCGATGAGGAATAAGACGAAATCTCCCCTTGCCCTATTTTTCAAAGAGGGGAACTGGCAGAGGGAGGGCTTCGGGAACGGAGAAATCTCAACACTTGTAGAGCAAAATTCCCTTTGAAAAAAATTCAACGAAATTCTGTTCCAGCACATTAGCAAATCAGGCTTCTTGACATAGAATCGCCCGCCTTGATAAAGGCCTTCTGGTAAGCGGATATACCAGAAGGCCTTTTTTTTGGCCGCGGGAGGGGAACATGCATCTTCGAACTTGGCAGCGAAGAGGCTTGCTGGCGGTTGTGGGAACGCTCGCTTTTCTGGTGCTCAGCGGGACTCTGATCTCATCGATACAATGGATTCGTAAGCCGTTTCCCGGGTTCTTTCTTTACGGCAATCTCAGTGTCGCCCCCGATTTCTTGCCTCACTGGAGCGGCCGGCGGGAGGGTCTGCGGTTCCTGGATCGGTTAAGCTCCATCCAGGGGCAGCCGATCAATCGTCCCGAAACTCTCTATGATTGGGTTCGTCGTTATCCGCCGGGATCAAACTTTGATTATACTTTCGAGAGAAATGGCAAGCCGATTCACGTTACGATAGCTTCGATGAATTTTTCCTTTCAGGATTGGCTGCTGACCTTTGGCATTTACCTGGTCGTCGGTCTAGGCTTTCTGGCCATCGGGGTGACGCCCTTTTATCTTCGCTCTCCGTCTCCCGCGGCGGCGCCCCTCTTTCTTATGGTGAGCAGCATATTCTTTTGGTTCGCCTGCACCTACGATTTTGTGGCGACCGAAACTCTGCCCAAACAGGCGAGGATATTCGCGTTTGTTTTGACTCCGGGCGCCGGTGTGCACCTGGGCCTGTGCTTCACCGGGATTCCGCGCGGCCGGGCGCGGCGCCGGCTCTGCTTATGTCTCGTGTACGGGCTTTCGACTCTCTTGGGGCTGTTCTATGTGGTTTCGTTTGGCGGCCCGTTCGAACTCTGGCACCTGGCGATGCGCCTCGCTTACGGCTATAGTTGCTTCGCGGCTATCGTTTTCTTAGGTCTTCTATGGGTTGCCCTGAAAGGCCCCATATCTGAGTTGGAAAGGTCGCGTTTGCGGGTTGTCGGCGTCGGGGCCGTGGCCGGATTTTTCCTGCCCACGTTTGGCACTGTCCTGACAAGCTTTTCTGTCTGGGAGATTCCTTATAACCTTCTCCTGATTCCCACGGTGTTTTTTCCGCTCTCAGTCGCTTACGCCCTCCTCAAATATAACCTTTTCGATCTGGGGGCCGTGCTCAAAGTCGGGATCAGCCGCGGGGCTTTGACCGGGGCTCTCCTGCTGATTTACATCCTGGTCGTTTCCATTCTCAGCTTCTCGGCGGGCATCTACGAAACCGATCCCTGGGTGCCGCTTCTTTTTTCCGTTCTGGTCGTGCTTGTCTTTAACCCTCTGTTACGCTGGATCGAGACGGTCGTGGATCGAACCCTCGACCCGAAGGAGTATGATCCCATCGCGCTGCAAAGCGAGGTCAGCCTGCTGCTTCGATCGCTCTCGAAGGCGCAGCCGACGGCGGAGAAGTTTCTACAGCTCGTGGCGGCAAAAATCGGCATCGACACCGCCTTCCTATTCTTTCAGCCGGACGAACAGGGGGGAGGTCTTCTCGCCTCGGTTGGCGGCGATCACGGACAGATAAGAGACCTCTCTCAGAACCTGACCGGTCTTTGGGCACGCCACCTGGGGAAGAGGAAGGCGGGCATCTCTAAAGATGAGCTGGAGATGGATCCCGCTTATCATGAAAGCCGCGGCAACCTGCTTGCGAGCTTCCGAATTTTACGATCAGAGATCCTGATTCCGGTCGTTTTTCAAGAAAAAATTCTGGGATTTCTCTCCGTCGGAAAAAAGCGATCCGGAAGGGGATACAGCGCTGATGATTTCCAATTACTTTGTACTCTGGCTGACCAGCTCGCTCTTTCATTAAAGAATGGGATGCTGTTTGAGGAATCGGAGGCGGCCAAGGAGAGCTATCAGGTTCTCTATGACCAGGCTCAAGTGCTGAACCGAAAGCTGATCGAAGTCGACCAACTTAAGAAGCAGTTCGTCGCAAATGTCTCGCACGAGATCCGAACACCTTTAAGCACCATTCTCGGATATGCCGAGGTGCTTTTGGAGCCGGGTTTCGCCGGAGATCGACAGATGATCCTGGAGCGCGTGGTGAGCAGTGGCGAGGAGCTTTCTCGCCTCATGGACACCCTTCTTGACTTCTCGAGAATGGAGACGGGAAGCATGACGACAAGTCTCCAGAAAGTGAACGTGCCCGACATCTTCGAAGCTCTCGAGACGATGGCCCGCAGGCTGATCAAGAAGCGGCCGATCGAGTTTCGCGTGGGGATCAACCATCCGGAAACGGTGATTGAAACCGATTCAAAAAAATTCCAGCAGATTCTCATGCAACTTCTGACCAATGCAGTCAAATTTACGGAAAGAGGCGAGATCGCTTTGGAAATTAATCCGCTGCCCGAAGGAGGACACGACTTCGTTGAGATCTCCGTCTCGGACACCGGAATCGGAATCAGCGAACGCGACCAGGAAATCATTTTCGACGAGTTTCGCCAGTTGGATGGCTCCTCCACCCGGCAGTATGGCGGGACGGGCTTGGGGTTGAGTCTATGCAGGAAGCTGGCCCAATCGCTGGGAGGAATGATTGAGGTCGAGAGCGAGCCCGGTAAAGGGAGTATCTTCAGTTTGATCCTGCCGCTGCGCCGTCCAAACATAGACGGCGCCGCTGTATGGCAGGGGGCGTAAGTAGAGGGGGGTCACTATGCGTTTAGAAGTGGCAGAATTTCCGGTCACCCAGATCTATCTCGGGGACCGATTCAGTTATCGGGCCGGGACTTTGGAGGTGGACCCGAAAGAGCTGATCTCGCTCGTTCGTCAGGATCAAAGGATCAAAGACGCGGAACTTGCCGTAGCTCTCCCGGGAGAGAAGGTCCGAATCACCGGCATTCGAGACATCGTGGAGCCGCGAGTCAAAGTCCAGGGAAACGCGGAGGTTTTTCCGGGAATTCTGGGTCCTTTGCTGCCTGTGGGAACGGCGCGAACTCATCGCCTGCCCGGGATGGCAGTGGTGGCTACGGCCGAGTACGAGGGCATTATCAGGGCGGGGACGGGCGTGCAGCGAAGCGCGATTTTAGATATGTGGGGCCCAGGAGCAGAGACGTCGCGGTTCAGCTCGCGGCTAAATCTCGTATTGGTCCTTCGATTGGCGCCGGGGCTTGCGGAATTAGACGCGCACACGGCTATTCAGAGAGCCGAGTACGAGGTTGCCCGGACCATCGCCCGGACCACTGAGGACTTGGATCCGGTGGAGATGAAAACCTATGACATAGCCGTTAAGAATCCCGCTCTCCCGCGGGTTCTGCTCATCCAGTGTTGCCTGACCGAGAGCCACCAGGTTCATTCCGGGATAAGCTACTACGGCCTTCCCGTTCGGGAGTCGCTCGCTACCTTCGTGCATCCCAATGAGCTTATGGATGGAGCAGTCGCCGGTGATATGGTCCGGTCGGGAAGAGGCTATTATCCGACGAGCTGGGACTGGCAAAATCATCCGTTATCGTTCGGGCTATACAACGCGCACGGCAAGGAATTGAATTATGCGGGGGTCATTCTCGAGCGGATCCGCTTCGAGACCTTCCACGGCAAAGAGGTGATCGCGCTCAACACGGCGCAACTCGCCCAGGCCTTGCAAGCCGACGCGATATTGATCACGTGGCTGGGAGGCGGGAATGCCTTCGTTGACGTGATGCTTACGATCCAGGCGTGCGAGCGCCGTGGAATACGGAGCGTGCTCGTAACGTATGAGCTTGGCGGGAAAGAGGGCGCGGACTTACCGCTGCTTTACTACGTCCCCGAAGCGGACGCCGTCATCAGCACCGGCACGCGAGATCGTACGCTGAACCTGCCCGCCGCGGAAAAAGTAGTCGGCCCGTATGATGAGATCACCGTTCTTAGCTATCCAGGGTCGCCGCCGGTTTCGGCGCATGGCGCGATAACTATCGACGCGCGCGACAATATCATCGGCGGGGTCGATATTTGGGGTGGCGAGGGGTGGACGTGCAAGGCCCATTGATGCGAATATCATTTAGCGGTTATGGCCAAGACCTCTGAAATGAGGGCGGTCACGCTTCCATAAGACAGGAGGGCGAACCGGCGATGCACTGTGGGCTCGCATTGCGCCCGGGCAGATTTTTTTCCTGTAGGGGTGAACGGGTGTTTTTCGGCAGATTTCAGCTTAGAGGTTCTTCACGAAGCTGATGATGAGCTCGTTCACCTCTCGGGGGTGTTCCCGAAAGACATAGTGGGCGGCGTGGTTGAACGCATGAAATTGGGTGCGGTCCACGACTGCGCCGACAAGCTGGAGGAGGTCGATGCCAAGGTTTATTGGCGACGATTCGTCATTGGCTCCCCAAATGATAAGGGTAGGAGCTTTTAGTCCACCGGCTTTGATCAGGTCGAGCGTTTCATATTTTTTCTTGCGCACATCGGGAAGAAATAACGCGTCCAGCAAATGCTCCATCTTCTCTCTTGCCTCCAGTAGCTTCGGCAGTCTACTGATCGCAAGCATTTCCTGAATGAAGTCCTCCGCTATGTGCGCTTTAGAGTAAGAATTCGCGATCGGCTCCCGGCAAACGAACTCGCGGTTTGGTACCGGCGGCGCTCCAACCTCCAGTTTGGTGTAGAAGTCCTTGGGCGTGTTCGGGTCCTCGGCCGGCAAAGTATTACTGTCGAAGATAATTAAGGCCTTAATCCACTCCGGGTGATCCACGGCCATCCGCGCTGCCGGGAGAGCTCCTCGAGAGTGCCCCGCGATGATTGCGTTCTTAATGCCCAAAGCACGCAAAAAACCGCGGGTATGCTCGATCATCGCAGACATCGTATAATCGGCGTCGGTTTTGGGATTATCAGTAAACCCCATGCCGATTTTATCGAATGCGATGACATGAAAATACCTGCTTAGCTCATCGAAGTTGAGGCTCCAATGGTAAGCATTGTAGAAGGTCCCGAACTTGCCTCCATGGACCAGCACCAGGTCTTCGCCTTTGCCCGACTCGAAGTACCGCGTTTTGATACCGCCGACATCCACAAATTTCGGATTATCCATTGCCTCTCTCCTTTGGCACTCCTGTAACTAGACTAGCCGGCCTCCGGCACTATCGGGTGAATATTTTAGAGTATTCCTGCCTTTTTTCTGCATAAGACTTTTTGTCGAGCTCCAGCATTTCGACAAATCGGATCTTGTCGGCGTCGGGCAGCGGGGGATGAATTCCCTTCCTATTTACGAATTCCCCGCCCAAGTTGGCCAGAAGTTTCATGCTCTCAGTATCCAGAAAGTAGTCGATGAAAGCCTTCCCGGCACTGGGGTGCGGCGCCTTGCCATTTAGAGCCACATGATGCCCGTCCCCAAGCATGCTGCCCAGCCGGACGTAATCCACGGGAGCGCCTTTTTGGCCATAGATGAAGACGTAACGGACAAATGCAATCGCGATCGGAGTCTCGCCCGTGATAACCCGTTCGGCGGCTGGTATGAAGGACTCGACTAATAAAGGCCTGGTCGCGCCCAACTTCCGAATGAATTCTTCTGCTTTATGCTGGCCCATAATTTTGTGCAAACTCGCCAACCACTGGGTGGTCGTGGTGTGTTGAGTCGGGTCAGGCATCACAAGCTTCCCTCGGTATCGCGGGTTAAGAATGTCCTCCAGCGATTTGGGAGCTTCAGCCGCCTTGATCATCTTGTTATTGTAAATGATTCCGATAATCACGTTGCGATATCTGGGACCCAAGTTGGGGTCGATGACATCTTTCGGAAATTCCTTCGCTGACGGCGAGTCATATCTGGCCAGTATCCCCTCCTTAAACATGATTTGCATGGGATTGGCGTTGTTAATGAGCACATCGAAAATTGGCTTGCCGGCTCGATGCTCGCTCAAGGCTCTATCCATGACCTTAGTCGAAGACGCGCGCCAATACTCCATCGTAATCCCGGTCCTCTTGTGAAACGCGGTCTTGATCGCATCTCCCGTGTCGGAGTCAAGGGACCCATACACAACGACCCTGCCTCCTTCCTTTTTTGCGGCTTCAACCAAAGAGTTGTCCAGAGCGAGGAGATCGCGGGATTCAAATAGCAGTAGCAAAGCGGCGACAACGGAGGCGAGAAAACTCGGAATCATGGTCCATTCCCTCCCGGTTCGTATTTTGGCGAGGAGAAAGCCTCGCCCGATGCATTCGGGCTTATAGAGCAATGCAGGATGCGCAGTCAAGCATTTTCATTGGCTCCGTTGACAACCTGACCTGTATTGGCTAACTCTCGGAGACTTATTTCATAACCGAAGGGAGGCTAAATCTATGCATGTGAACGAGCTTTATGTAAAGCAAACAGGCATCCTGTTTTTCGACATTCTCAACGGCTATTACCATCTCGCCAACGAGAAGCTCAAGGCTCGGATGCAGCCAATGGTGGAAAATGCCGTTCGTCTGATGAAAGCTGGTCGTGAAGCCAGCATTCCAATATTTTTTGCCAAAGGAAACAACCGAGCCGATAGCAAGACGACGGGAATGCCGATTACCGATACTAACAACGCCTTGGAACCGTGGCCCGGCGGAATCGTAACCAAGGCCCATCCCGGCGTCGTCGCCGATCACCCCGGTTCCGAAATCATTCCCGAGTTGGATCCGCGGCCGAATGACTTTTATATCCCGAAATACCGCTGGAGCGCGTTCTACCAAACCTACCTGGATTTGGCTTTGCGGTCGCTTAAACTCGACACCGTGATAATCTCCGGAGGTTCGACCGATGTGGGAGTCGCTGCCACGGTTTTCGCAGGAAAAGATATGGACTACAACCTGATCGTGGTGAGGGATGCCTGCGCGACGGGTCGAGATCAGCGGGCCCATGAAGTGCTCATGGATCTGGTATTTCCCCGGATGTCTCGCGTGCGGACGACGGATCAGGTCTTGCAGATGATCCGCGAAGCCAAAGACCGATGAGGCCAATGGGTGCCGGCGGTGGGCCAGCGACGCAATTTTCAGAAAATCAAGCAGGTTTGTTGAGGATCTGAGATCGACTATTATAATTAAGGATGATTAAGGAGCCATCCCGATAGAAAGGGGGAGATCGGAACGTCTCATGAACGAAACGATTCGCATGGAAGACACCTTCCGCATGGAAGACACTTTCTATATCTTAGCCGCCGACTCCACAGCCGATAATGTTACCAGAGTCCTGAAGGAGGGGGAAAGTTTTGCCGTCTTCGATCGCTATGGCGATATTCAATCCGTGGGTTTGGGGGAAGAGGGCGTCTACCACACGGGTACCCGGTTCATCTCTCGTCTTGTCTTTACTCTCGGTAATCATCGGCCTTTCCTGCTCAATTCCACAATCAAAGAAGATAACTTGCTCCTCGTCGTGAATCTCACGAACCCTGACATTTACCACTTGGGCCGCATTGTGCTGCCGCGCGGGACTCTGTACATCACTCGCTCCAAACTTTTGAGACAAGGGGTTTGTTATGAAAGCTTTAGGATAACCAATTACGCGCTTTCCCCCGTGGATCTTTCGTTTTCCGTGGAATACGGAGCCGATTTCACGGATATTTTCGAAGTCAGGGGGGTTAAGCGACAAAGAAGAGGCCGCTATCTCAAAGAACGAGTGGAAGCCGACCGAGTTTGCCTTGCATACGAAGGCCTGGACGCGGTCCTGCGGAGGACTCAAATCGAATTTGCGCCGGAACCAAAAACTGCGACGTCCAGAAAGGCGACGTTCAATGTCTATTTGAACCGCAAAGAGCAAAAGGAGTTTCTGTTCACCTATCGTTTCGACGTGAACGGTTCCAAACCGGCCGGTCGCGTCCATTATTATAGACAGGCGCGCAAAGAAGCCGAATTTGCACTGACGCAGGCTCAGGCTGAGGGGTGCCAAATCTGGAGTTCCAACGAGAAGTTCAATGAGTGGGTGAACCGCTCGATTTCAGATCTTCATATGATGATGACAGAAACAGAGCACGGGCTTTACCCCTATGCGGGGGTCCCCTGGTTCAGCACGGTTTTCGGGCGCGACGGGATTATTACGGCTTTAGAGTTTCTTTGGATCAATCCACACCTGACAAAGGGAGTGTTGTCTTATCTCGCGTCGACACAGGCTCGCGAAAAAGACATCGAAAGAGACGCGGAACCGGGAAAGATCCTCCACGAAACTCGAACGGGAGAGATGGCTGCGGTCGGCGAGATTCCTGTTGATCGTTACTACGGCACGGTCGACGCCACTCCTCTGTTTGTGATGCTGGCAGGAGCCTATTTCGACCACACGTATGATTTGGAATTCATCGAAAAGATTTGGCCGAGCATCGATCTTGCCCTGAGATGGATGGATGACTATGGGGATCAGGATGGCGACCGCTTTGTGGAATATGCGCGGCAGTCCTCCAGAGGGTTGTTGCACCAGGGTTGGAAAGACTCCTGGGATTCGGTATTTCACGCGGATGGGTCGCTCGTCCAGGGTTCCGTTGCGCTCTGCGAGGTGCAGGGGTACGCTTACGCCGCCAGGCTTTCGGCGGCAAAGCTGGCCGCCGCGCTCGGGGAGAACGCGCGGGCCGCTATCCTTCTCAAGCAAGCCGAGGATCTTCGAACGCATTTTGAAGAGGCGTTTTGGTTGGAAGAGTTGTCCACCTATGCTCTGGCGTTGGATGGCGAGAAGAATCCGTGCCGCGTCAAAGCGTCCAACGCCGGGCATTGCCTCCTTTCAGGAATTACCAGTCCTCCACATGCCCGGAGCGTCGCCGAAGCTCTAATGGCCGAAAGCTGTTTTTCCGGATGGGGCGTGCGGACGCTCGCCACTTCCGAAGCCCGCTATAATCCGATGTCCTATCACAACGGATCGATCTGGCCGCACGATAACGCGCTAGTCGCGGCCGGCCTTTCCCGTTATGGATTCAGAGAAGAGGTAAAAAGGATTTTCCAGGCGCTCTTTGACGCTTGTCTCTCTTTCGAGCTCCGCCGGCTGCCGGAACTCTACTGCGGTTTTCCCCGTAAAAAGGGAGAGGGGCCCATCCCCTATCCAGTCGCCTGTTCTCCTCAATCCTGGGCGGCGGGATCGGTGTTCTTGCTGCTGCAGGCCTGCTTGGGAATGACTTTCGAGATACCGCAATCGAGGATCACGTTCAAAAATCCGGTTTTGCCGGATTTTCTGGACGAGGTGCGGCTCAAAAACGTTCGCGTGGGGGAGGGAGCGGTTGACCTCAACATCCGGCGTTACCTTCAAACCACGGTAATTGCCGTCGAGCGCCATAAAGGCTCGGTCGCAGTGATCGTGGAAAAATGAGCCGGCGGCGCGGCCGGATCGGCTCAGTCTTCTTTGGTTGATTTTGCCACACGACTCTCCGCAGGCGTGGATAGACCGGCGCCGGGTCTCCCGGCCATCGGGGGGAGTTTTATTGCTTCTTTCTGAACACGCCGGCCTCGGCCCCGGTTATCTCTTGCACAAAGCCGCTGGTAGATTTTGACGTAATCCTCCGCCATGCGAGTCACCGAAAAACGTTTCTCAAAAATCCGGCGACACCGCGCCCGGTCGAAAGTGGTTGTTTTTTCCAGGGCCGCGGCGGCTTCGCGCGTGCTTTGGACGATAAAGCCGGTAATGCCGTCTTCGAGAACTTCGGGAACGGATCCGTGGGGGTACGCGATCACCGGGGTCCCGCAAGCCATCGCCTCGATCATGACCATGCCAAACGGCTCGCACCAATCGATCGGGAACAGTAGCGCGTAAGCATCGCCCAAAAACTCGCCCTTTTCCTTCTCATCAATTTCGCCCATGAATTCGACGAGAGGGTTGTCCAGCAGAGGCTCGATTTCGGTTCTGAAATAATCGCGATCCGCCGCATCCACTTTCGCGGCAATCTTGAGCTTCATCTTTGCGAGAGTCGCGATTTCAACGGCCCTATCGACTCTCTTTTCGCGAGAAACACGCCCCAAAAACGCAAGGTAATTCCCTTCTCCCGTTTTTAGTTCGTACAGGTCCAGGGGAAGACCGTGATGCACGGTCGCTTGCCAACCGGCCCACGGGAGCGGCTCTCTTTGCGCTGCCGAGATGGAGATGAGGGGTATATCGCTGAACTCCCGATAGAGACCCGTGAGATCGGGAATATTCAGCCTCCCGTGCAGCGTGGTGACGTGCGGCGTGAGTTGCCTCCTGGAAAGTGGAAAATGCAAATAGTCGATGTGGAAGTGAATGAGATCAAGCCCGGCAGCCTCTTTAAAAACCTGCTCCAGCATAACGTAAAAGTACGGCAGGTAATCGATGCAATCGGGATCAAGTCTGAGCGAACGGGGACAAGGAGAGATCAGGCGGGCCTTCGTCGTCGAATCGCCGCTGGCGAACAAAGTCACCTCGTGCCCCTGGTTGACAAGTTCCTCGGTGAGATAAGAAACGATGCGCTCGGTTCCTCCGTAATAAACAGGAGGAACGCTTTCAAAAAGCGGTGCGACCTGTGCTATTTTCATAACCCCGGTTCATCTTTGCTCAACGAGTTCAATGATGCGGGAGCCAAGCGAGATTAAGAACGAAGTTAAATCCCTTTAGTCGGATAGACTTTCCAGCTTAAAGTAAGCCTGCAGGCGTCGCGCCGGCAATGAGGTAAAATCCAGAATTTGAAGGGGGAAAGTCCTGAAAGAAGTTAATCCTTGAAGCCACCTCGAAGCTCTCGAGAAGATTTCAGCAAAACGCTTGGGAAGAAAAAAGAGAAAGGCCCGGTGATGAATTTCGGCAGATGCTTTTGAAAAACGGCGCCGGTCGTCTAAAATCCAAGCTTTCCCTGGACCGGTTTCGCCGAAGCCGGCGAATCGACGAAGCTTTCCCGGCCGATTTTTATAAGGACAAGAGCCCCCTGGCGCAGCCGTTTGTATTCGGCCTGAGCGGCCTGTTCTTTCCCGAATCTGAAATCGACTCGACCCGAATCGCCTCGCATCACCGCATCCCACACGGGGTCTCCGGGCCGAACCAGGGTTGCCTTGGCGAGTCCGGTATCGAATCCCCAGGTGTGCGGAAAAGCGGCAAGTTCGAGATATCTCTCCGCGCCTTGCATCTTTTCGCGCCAGATGAGCAGGACTCCCGTCAGCAAGTCGCTGTTCAGCACTTTCCAACCCAAAGCTTCCAGAGAGCACTGGAACAATCTGGAGCCCTCCAGAAGCGAATCGATGGTCAGATCATGCGCCGATGAAAAAATGGATTTGAGCACGCGGGTTGGCATGAGCATCTCCGAAGCAGCGAGGTTGCATAACTCCTCGGTTTCGGAGTTCCCGCACGAGAGGCCGTCCGAGCTCTTACTGGACAAAAAAAACGTGTGCGCAATCTCATGCGCAAGAGTAAATCGACGGCGGGAGACCGGAGCGCTTTTGCTTAAGATGACCTCGTACCCGCCGCTCGCAAGCGCGAGCAGCTGTCCGTCCAAACGGACGTCCATCTCTCGTACATTGAGAATGCCCTGTCTTCGGGCAAGAAGAAAAAGATCGACGGGAACGGAACTGATCCCGCATTGGTCCAGAAGCTTCTGGGCTTTCAGGATGGCGTCGGCGCGATCGCTTCTTGGTGACAGCACTGCAGTCCCGCTCGGTTTAATAACGCTCCCAGTCCCTCGCCGTGAGCGGAATCCGGGCAGCCTTGAGTGTCTTCCTCTTCTCCTGAAGAAGCGAAGGCTGCGCGGTGCCGCGCTTGAGGTCCTCTTTAAGATTTCGCACTTTACCGCGGACGACACTCCACGGCAATTCACTTTTGGCCCTGAGGGCGCTTAACCCTTCAAAGCTCTTCCGGAGGTCGGTATCGCTTACCTCCAGCTCTGTTTCCCGCATGGAAGATTTGAATTGTTCGAAATTAAGGGGCTTATCGACCTCTTTTCCAGCTCGTTTCGCTCCCCCGATCCCGGCGATCTTTTTACCTCTCGCGCCCTCTTTCGCAAGGCTCTGCTTTAGAGCTTCCATCAGGTCGATCCCCTGAACCCGTCGTGGCGGCGGCGCCGCGGTCGTTATTTCTTTGCCCTCAATTTTTTCATTGAGGTAGCTCAAAACCCGGTCGCGATACTCATCCTTGTACTGCTCCGGCGCGAATTCGTCGCTCGTCAGCTCCTCGACAAGCCGGCGGGCGAGATTGAGCTCCGCCTCTTTAACCGCGGTTGAATCTCCCTTCTCCACCTCGGCAAAGTTTCTAACCTCGTCGGCGAAATACATCGTATGCAGCATCAGCCCGCCCTGGGCCGCCCGGATCAGGACCAGACTTTCCTTCCCGCGCATGACGAATTTCGCCAGCGCAACCCGGCTGCTTTTGGACATAACTTCGCCGAGAAGCCGGTACGCCTTCTCACCGCCCTTGTCGGGACCGAGATAATAAGTTTTCTCAAAATAGATGGGGTCTACCTTCTCCAATGGGACGAACTCGACAATCTCGATGACCTGAGAGTCTTCGCCCTCGAGGGATTTGAGCTCATCGTCTTTAATCTGCACGTACTGGTCTTTGGCGAATTCGTACCCCCGGACAAGATCCGATCGCTCCACCGTCATATTGCATGTTGGACAAAACTGCTGCTGCTTGATCCTGGAGCCGCACTTCGCGTGGAGAAAGTTAAACGCGAGATTCTCCGATTTTGTTGCGGTGTAGAACTTTACGGGGATGGAGACCAGGCCAAACGATATGGTCCCCGAAGCAATGTGGCGAACAGCCATGGCGAGACCCTCCCTGAGGGGAACGTTTAGAAACTGAGGATATCATGAAGGCCTGTCTCATTCAAAAGAGCTCGAGGCTTTATCCTGACCGGTTGCCGGATTTTTGATTATTGGCTGCCGTGACCATTCAGCTTCAATTGCTCGCCCCATTTTGTAAGAATTCTCCGGCTCAACTCCGGACTGACTTGAGCTACCGGATAAGCCCGGTTTATCCACTCATACGGCCAGCATGCATCGATGATCGCCTTGGATGTGAAAGTGTGGTCGGGATTGTGAGATGTCACTTTGACATCCGGAGCTACGGCAGGGTCTGCGGAACTGCTTCTACCGCGGCGTGTAATCTCGAGAGATCGCACCGGGTCGGACCGTGTAGAGATAGCCCAGATCACATCCTTCATATCGGTTATGTCGATGTCGTCGTCGACCACGACGGTGTACCTGCCGATATAAACGCCCGAACCGCATTGTGATGCAATGATCCCCGCCTGGCGGGAGTGGCCGGGATAGGCTTGCTTCAGCGAGACGATATTAAAAAGGCGCGTGCCTCCAGCCAATTCGCACCACACGCCTCGCACATTGGGAACCCCCGCCTTTTCCAGCTCGTCCCATATCAACGCAGAGCGAAAAACTCCTTGGGCAAACAGGTCGGACGGAGGCTTTGCCGGTTGAGAACAGGTAAAGATCGGGCTCGAGCGATAGAGCAGTGTTTTTATATGGATGATGGGTTCGTGGACCGGCGACAGGCCGCAGTTCGCATAATAGCCTGCCCACTCGCCAAAAGGCCCCTCCAGGTGGGTATCGCCGGGACGACACTCCCCTTCGACTACGATCTCGGCATTGGCCGGCAATGGAAGCTTCGTGCGCGGTCCCTCTATTACTTCCATCGGATCGCCTTTCAATCCGCCGGCGAAGTCGTACTCCGAGACTCCCCACGGGATAGTCATGGTGCTGGCCAGATAGAGTGCGGGATCAGTGCCCAGCGCAACCGCTACCTTGAAAGGCTCGCCGCGAGTGAAGTACTTGTTCATCATGGTCCGGCCGTCTCTACCAGCGCTCATATGCAGGCAGAGCGACCGCCTGTCGAGAAGCATGCACCGGTATGTTCCAAGATTGACCCACCCTTCGTCGGGATCTCGACTGATGACGCAATGTCCCGTTCCGAAGAACCGGCCGCCGTCCTGTTCGTGATGCTGCGGGACTGGAAACTTGTAAAGATCAATTTCGCTGCCGCTCTCGACGTTTTCTGAAATAGCGCCGCTCGCAAGTTTTCGAGGAGGGAGTAGAGTCATTTTTCTCAATCGATCGCGGCAAGCTCTAACGCAGCTCAGTATATCCGCCCCTTTCATCTCCAGGCGGAGGGTCATTGCGAGACGCCGGACCGATTCGAGTTCCCCAAATAGAATACGAAACCCCGCGGGGTAACCGGGTATATCGTCAAACAGGAGAGCCGGCGCGATCCCCCCGCCTTCCCGGCTTACGGTTTCCCAAATGCCGGGAATTTCCAGGTCGCGGTCGGCTCCACGTATTGTGGTAAGCTCGCCGAGACGATCGACCTGTTCCACCCACTCCCTGAGGTCGCTATAAGTCGCGTTTGAGGCTTTCGCATTTTGTGTGGTAGCATTCATTTCATTCCGCCCTTCTCTTTTTAAACTCACGTCGTATGGTCCCAGTTTTAGAGATCCTTTCTCCACAAAACTACCCCTAAAGCTGTTGCTATTCGGCCGGGATGGGATATGTCTTCCGCAGGTAAGCAATAAATCCACTTTCCTCCAACGCGCTTACCAGACTGTCATCAATGACTTCCCTCGGGTCTTTATTCTTTGCCTTTGGGTTTCGGTAGGCCATTAATTCCAATGTGTTATGCAGTCCTTTGACCGAGGAGTAAGGAACGTCGGGAATCAACTGGCGAGCATTCAGATAATATGCTTCCTCCAGAGCATCTTGGTCCTCTGTTTTTAGGAATGCAGCAAGGATTTTCATGCTCTCATTCTTGTGGCTCTTGAAAAAATAGGTCGCTTCCGTGACAGCCTTGAGGAAATTGAGACAAGCGTCACGATCCGCTTTCAGGTGCGAGCGGGTGGTAGCGTAACCCAGCGTTTGGAATTCGAGATCCAGCGATGAGAAATTGACCAATCTGCGAAATCCTGCTTTTTCCGCCCTTCTTGTAAAAGGAGGTTGAAGGAGCACGGCTTTCAGCTTGCCACTAACTAGTGCGGTAAGACGTTCTTGTTGGCCACCAACGGCAAGAAGGATGATGTCCTTTCCAGGCACCATGCCTTCTTTTCGGATGATGTAGTTTGCCGCAAAATCCGAGGCCCCTCCAAATCCGGCGATTCCTAAACTGTAGCCCTTAAGCTCATGGAGGCGGTTGACGGACGGAAGCACCATAAGGCCATAATCCAGTTTATTAGTCAGTCCCCCGATTTGGACCACCTCTGCGCCTCCGATAGCGGCAGCCAGAGTGGAGTTAGCAGACATGAGACTGATCTTTACATCTCCTGATAACAACGCTGAAGCGGCGACAGTTCCGTTACCGAAATAGACGACTTGAACGTCTAACCCGTATCGTTCAAAGAGGCCGGTTGTTTGCGCCACGGACATCATCGCGCTCGATGCAGTGAAGGTGCTGATTCCTGACGTGAGTTTCTTTGCCGGCGATTGCGCGCTTCCCAGGGACACTTTAAGAAACGGCGCGATGCTCAGCGCAAGAACACACAAGGCCCAACGCCGTAATCCTTTTAAAAATCCGCCACTCATACATTCCTCCCTTCTCAATCCACGAACTCAGCCGAGAGGGTTGAGTTCTGCCTAAAAAACATTCATGCGAGACGTTGCTTCAGTCACTTTATAGACCCTGACCTGGACACAATGATCCAAGGCGGTGGAAATCTTGTCGATATGGTCCAGATCCGTTGGCAAGAGAGAGTTGAAGTTTACCCCCTTTCCCTGAGCCACAGGCATGCCCGAAGACCAGTGGCCGAAATGCCCTCCTATTCCTACCACCTCGGGGTGAATGCACTGGGTCAGCTTGGCTATAGCTCTGACCTTACACACCGGAGATTCGAGCCACACCTCATCGCCGTCATCAATTCCCTTCGCGCTGGCCACATCTTCATTGACAAGGATGCTGTAAGTATGGGTTTGCTCGCAAAGCTCGTTGATCCAGGGGTTCTCGTTTCCGAAGCTGCCATAGACAAAGGGCACCTTGTAATGGACGGCTATAAGGTCGTAATCTCCTTTCCGGATGGCCTCGTAGGAAGGGCAAGGCAGCCATTCAGAGAGCGGTGTGTAGTCTGAGAGGTCCCACTCCAGACCCATTTGGGTGACAACGCTTTTGAGCTCTCTGCCGCGGTCCAGAAAGTGCTCCAGGTAAATGGGCAATCTGGCGTTAAGGAATGGGCCTATATAGGCTTCGTCCACATCTCTTGGGATACGGAGCACGCCGTTTTCTCGAAACCACTTCAAGCCGTGCTCCTCGCCAAACCAGGTGCGGGCCATCTTGTCTACAAGCTCGGTAGTCGAGTAACGCTGGCCCGGCTTTAAGGCATGGGGATCCTTCAGGCGAAACGCATGGTTTACGAGCTGGTAGAGATCACCGAGAATTCCCACCCTATCAGCGATCTCCATGATCACCTCCTGAGGCTGTCTGGTCTCTTTCGGCGCCTCGACCACGGGCTGTCTTACCTGCCAAAACCAGTCGTCTTTGCCACAGTGAGGAAGGATGTAGTTCGTGCCGGAGAGAAAATCGAACCGCTCCAGATATGTCGGGAATGGAAGAATAATGTCGTCAAACAAGTTGGTCTCGTTTATCTCCACGGCAAATCCAGCAATAAACGACATCGACTGGTAAAACTCCTCCACCAGCTTGAGGTCACCGAAAGACCCTAAAAGTGAGTTAGTGGGGTTGTGAAGCATGACTTCGATTTTATAGGAAAGACCGAAACGCTCAGGGTCCTGGGCGGTGATGGGAAGAAGCGTATGAAAATGGGGAGCCAAAGGAAAGAGTTCCGCCAGATCCAGGCGAATCGGTTTGGTTGGCGTACGACCCGGGAAGGCCTTCGGATGAGGAAGAGGCAATACATGGCCGCCCTCTTCCAGCAGGCCGTCAGTCCCTCCCTCGGGCCACCACTGATGCGGTCTCTTGCCTGCGGCCGCAGTGCTCAAAATCCCTCCAGGCACGTTAACGGCCCCCATAACGATATTGATGAGCTTCAGCGGCCAGGACTGATGAAAGCCATGTTTGTGGCCTTGAGGACCTTTGGCCCAATCCACACAGGCGGGACGATAGGGCAGCTCCACGCCATCGATCTTGATGCTTGCTCCCACACGGGAGGCCTCAGCAAACTCCTTTGCCAGACGCCTTAAGGTACCGGCCGGGATCGTAGTAATCTCCTCCACCTTCTCGGGCGGGTACTTGGCCACATGCTCGCGCAGACGCTCGAAGGCCGGCCGTCCACCTTCGCCTGCGCCGGAAATCGCGGGATCAATCAACGTCGGATCATCATAGCTTTTGACCTTCTGATCTCCTGTGTCGTAAATCGTAGGCTTGCCTGACTTCGGCTCCCGGATATAACGCCCATCAGAACCTACCAGGTAAGCAGCGTTAGTTTTGTGCTTTAAATAGTTTGCGTCATAAATCCCCAACTCATTCAGCAAGACATGAAGCATGCCGAGCGCAAACGCCGTGTCAGTCCCGGGCCGTATGGGAACCCACTCATCCGCTTTGCTCGCGGCATTTCCTCCCACAGGATCGACAACCACCAGCTTCATCCCTCGAGAGCGGGCCTCCGCCATGTCTCTAAGAATGTGATTGAAAGCCCCCCGAGCAGCAATGGCAAACTGCGTCCCAACCAGCAGGCAGTAGTTGCAGTAGTGGAGATCCGGTTGCTGATGGAACCCACCTCCAGAGAAAAACTCCACGGGATGAACAACCTTGCCGCAAGTAGCCGAAGCATTGCCTATAACATGTGGACTGCCGAAGGCGACACCGAGATTAAGAAGCCACAGGTAGGCATCGCCGTTCAGCTCCCAGGCCTGAATGTGGAGCTTTTTCGGGTCGTCGCGGATCTGCTGAAGTTTTGCCACGATCGTGTCTAAGGCTTCCTCCCACGAGACCTCCTGCCAGCCGGGATCTATATGAAGACCCTTCCTCGGGTTGGTCCGCTTAAGAGGGACTTTAACCCGATTCGGGTTATAGAGATTCATGATGCCCGCTTTCCCCTTTGCGCACATACTCCCCCGGTTCTGTGGGTTGTTGGGATCGCCTTCAATGGCCTTGACAACCCCATCCTCCACTAGAACCCTGATGCCGCAGCCCACATAACACATGCTGCAAGCAGTCGGTATCCATTTTGCTGCCATAGTCATCCTCCTTCAGACATGGGCAGCATGATCATCTCCACCCGACGATCCCGCTCCCCCAGTTTCGCGGATAGTCCTCCAATGTCGTGATGGGCCCGGTATTCTCTTTGTTGTCCAGAACGCATTCCAGTTTAACCTCTTCTGACTCTTCTCCTGACGCCCCGTGCGGTGTATGTTAACCCCTCAAAAGCGCCTTTGAGTGTGGGCCCACGTAGTCCTGTAATGAGCGCGTCGCCTTCGTGCGGCAAAGCAATACGCGCCGCACGGCCATGGGCACTGTAGTTTTCGCGCGGGGAAATGTCCAATATTTTGTTTTCATACCAGATATGACAGGACCCGCATGACCCGCGGAAAATAACTTGTTTTCTGCCGCGCTGAGATATCGTGGCACAGCTTTTCTGCTGACGCCGAAGCGAGATCACCATGAACCTCAACCGGATCAGGCTGTTTAGTATCGTTGCAAGCTATTCTAGCGTCACAAAAGCGTCGCAGGTGCTGCATGTGAGTCAGTCATCCCTCTCCCATCAGCTCTCTCTCTTGCAGAAAGATTATGGCGTTACGCTCTATAAAACGACCGGTCACGGCATTGAACTAACCGCAGAGGGCCGGCAATTCTTGGCGGGTATAGAGCCGCTTCTTGAAGGGTTAGAACGATTCGAGAGAGAATTTAGAAGACGCTCTGGCGGCGAAGAGCTGGAATCGTTGAGTATAGCCGGTACCTATGGGCTGTCAGCGAGCTTGCTTCCGTCGCTGGCGGCGGATTTTCAGAAAACCCATTCCCACGTACAGATCTCTCTTAGAACCGGCAACCAATCAGCCATAGAGCAGTTCGTCTTGGAAGGCAAGGTTGAGATCGCGGTCATCACGAGTCCTCGAACCCGCTCGGCCGCGCTCGCCACCGAGCCCTACCGGGAAGAGCCATTTGCGGCCTTTGTTCCGATTCATCACCCCCTGGCCAGAAAGAGAACAGTGACTGTTTCGGAACTCCTCCGTGAGCCGCTCGTACTGCGAGGTTCGCCTACTCCCGAAAACACCATCGAGCGAATGCTCAGAGAAATGGAGAAAGGATACCGGCCCAAAGTTGCCGCTTTCTACGATTCGGCGGATGCCGTAAAGGTCGCTGTTAGAAAGAACACGGGCGTGGGGCTTCTCTACAAAGACACCATAATGCACGAGGCCCGGAAACGAGAGTTCAAGATCCTCAAGATCGAGGATCTAAAATTATCGTTGAATACTTTTATCATGTATCACAAAGATAGGCCGCTCTCAGCCAAGGCAAAGCTTTTTCTCGACTTTGTTCGCCGAAGAAAACATACACACCGGTGAATAGAGAGCACCGGAGTTGGACATTCGAATCGAACGGCACGTCCTGAGCTTGGTCCGCGCGCGGCTCACCTGGGTCGATACTGAAATCGCGCGATTTCATTTTGCAGGGACCTGGCTCTTTCCGAGATGATGTCTATGTCTTCGCCAGCCCTTCCTTCGGCCAACCCGGCGAGGATCGACAAAGTATAAGATCGCGCTGTCTGGGTGGATACCTGGAGATCCATCAGTCCCCGTTCCTGAAGATCCCTGGCGAGATTTTTCATCAAACCTTCTGCAGCATCGCGCTCTGTAAACGCAAGGATCGTCACGATCTGATCCCTTCCAAGGCGGTTGGAGATCCCGACGTCGCCGAAGTGCTCATCGATGTAAACCGCCAGCGATTGAACGATTTCTTGCGCCGTGGCGTGCCCCAAATTCTCGCTCGCCCCATCCAGGTCGTTTACGGTGAAAACGGCTACGCTAACGGTGTCCGCCGGCTTTTTTTGGCTCATTGCTCTCTCGTAGACTTTGGTAAAGGTCTTTCTGGAGTAAAGCCCGGTCAACTCATCCTGGAAATGCTCCAGGCTTTTGATGAATTCATCGACCATCGGATGTCTCAGGCGGTCGATTTCATCGTAGGGGCCCTGAAAAATTATCTTGCCGTCGTAAAGAACCAGGATCCGGTCGGAGATGAAGAAAACATCGGGGATGTCATGGCTGATCATAATCGTGGTAAAGCCGAACCTCTTCTGGTTTTGTACGATCATGCTAAAGATTGCATTCTTCCGGATCGGGTCCTGACCGGTCGTGGGTTCGTCGAAGAGAACGATTTTCGGATCGGTGATGAGGGCGCGGGCCAGGGCAACCCGCTTTTGCATTCCTCCCGAAAGTTCAGAGGGGTACTTCTCAGGGATTTCCAAAAGCTCCAGCTGATCCATTCTTTCCATCACCTTCGCGTTGATCTCTCGCTGGCTCATTCCGGTCGTTTGCTGGAGCGGCAGGGCGATGTTCTCATAGACGGTGAGCGAGTCAAAAAGGGCGTTGTTTTGAAAACAGTAACTGAACTGACTTCTGAACTCGTCCAATTCTTTTCGGCTCATGCGATCAATGGGCTCGCCTCTGAACAGAATACTCCCTTCAGTCGGCGAGAGCAGCCCGATCATGTGCTTGAGAAGCACGCTTTTGCCCGTGCCGCTTTTGCCGATAATCGTGGTGACTTGACCATCATGGACCTCCAGATTGACCCCGTCCAGAATCGTCCGGTCACCGAAACGCTTCGTGACGTCTTTAAATTCGATTAGCGGCTCCATGCGTCCCCTTTTAAGCGCGGCGGCTGCCCGGCCCCTCCAGTTCCAGCAGTCTCGTCTCTAAAACTCTGGCCTTATGATGAAGCGATTTGATATCGCTTGCCAAAGAGGTCAAGAGAGTCGGGAGCCATGCCGGGAGAACCTTGATCAGGTCGTTAAGGTCCTCGTATCTCAATACGAAGGTCTTGACCTCCGTTTTGGCAATCGCCGTAGCCGTTCTCGGCATCCCGAATAGAAAAGCAATTTCCCCGAGAATGTATGGCGGCTCTATCTCGTTCAGTATCAGATCGCCATCGCCTTCTTTTCTGGAGATTTGGACCCGACCTTCAGTCAGGACAAACAGGTCTCTTACCATCTCGCCTTTTTTGATCATGACCTCTCCCGATTGATAGGTCCGGCTCTGAATCAGCGCGGCCAATTTGGCGACGGTACGCACTTCGATTTGTTTCGCGACCAAATCAGTGGAGAGCGTCCGGCTAAAGCCGGCGGGCGGCCTTAACGCCTCCGCCTCCCGGACGGACGCGAGATCTTCTTCGGCCGCGAATTTTGGAGCGGACACGGCCCGCGGGACCGGCGCTCCTGATGAGATGCGACAACCACACTCACTGCAAAATCTCGGCTCCTGAGCGAGTTCGGCTTCACAGTTCGGGCATTTCATCGTTGGCACCTCTTCTCGGACTATACTCGTATTAGGCTTGGTCCTGCACCATCAATAGTACCGGACAGGCGACCGCATTGATTCTGCGTTCACCCGGCAATTGGAATGGTATCGATAATTCAGGGGTTTTTGTCAAGATTTAAACATACCTCCTGAACATGCAATTGTTTTTTTCCGATCGCCGGCCGCCCGACGCCGCCTCTTCGGATGGAAGTAGCGGCATGCTGAGGCATTGCGCGTCTTCTTTAACATCTGCTAACATCGCGGGGAAACCGGGGGAGATTGAAGTATTCGGCTCTATGAGCTCTCTATTCGACCGTTTGGGCCGGGCAGCCATTAACTGGGTCAATCATATGGGCGCGGCGACCATATTTTTTGGCAAGGCTTTCCCGCTGATATTCCGGCGAAACCAGGCCCCTCGAATCCTGGAGCAGCTCTCCTACATCGGCGCGAGGACCATGGGTATCGTGTCGCTTATCGGGCTTTTTACCGGCATGGTGATGGCCCTGCAGGTCTATTATGCGTTGGCTAAGTTCGGCGCGCAGGGAGTCCTGGGTTCGGCCGTGGCTTTAGGCTTGATCAGAGAACTCGGTCCCGTGATGACGGCCATCATGATCATCGCAAGGGCGGGCTCTTCCATGACGGCGGAGATCGGCATCCTTCGAATCTCCGAGCAGATCGATGCCCTATATACTATGCGCATTGATCCGCTAAGGTACCTGATCAGTCCAAGGATCGCCGCCTCGATCATCAGCTTCCCGCTTCTTACGGCACTGTTCGATACGATCGGCATCATCGGGGGCTATTTCACGGGCGTTGTATTACTCGGCGTTAACTCCGGCGCGTACCTGCACCAGATCGAGGCCGGCGTAGATACCCGGGACGTCATGGGAGGCTTTATCAAAGCTCTGGTCTTTGCAATCATCGTCTCCACGATCTGCAGCTATCAGGGATACTTCACGCACATGCGCATAGACGTTCACGGCGCCAAGAGCGTCAGCCTCTCCACCACCTCGGCGGTCGTGCTCTCGTGCGTGCTCGTTCTCATCGGAGACTATGTGATAACATCTTTCCTTCTGTAAGGAGCTGAGGAAGAGACTTTTGCAAGATTCAATCGAGACATAAGAGGATCGTAGTCTGGCGTGAAATGCGAGGATGTGCGTCATGAAAAAGTATTCCATGGAGACCACAGTCGGCATTTTTGTGGTTATTTGTCTCTTGTGCCTGGCCTATCTGACGTTGAGGCTTGGAGATGTCTCGGTTGTCGGTGACGCTTCTTATCCGCTCTTTGCCCGGTTTACGTCGGTCTCCGGCCTGAAAGTGGGAAG
Source organism: Deltaproteobacteria bacterium (assembly GCA_016210115.1). GTDB lineage: Bacteria > Desulfobacterota > Binatia > UBA9968 > UBA9968 > JACQUW01. The sequence goes on from JACQUW010000206.1 coordinate 46,542, forward strand.
CCCGGTGGAGATGCTGGGCATGCACATCGGACGCGTGGCCGGATTTACGATGGACCAGAAGGACCAGGTCGCGGTAGTTGAATTGAGAATCGGAAACGGGGTGAAGATCTATGAGGATGCCGTGGCTTCGATCAAATCCAACGGCCTGCTTGGCGACAAGTACGTGAAAATAGACGCCGGCGGCGGAGGCAGCCTCTTGCGGCCTCGTGGGACAATCACCGAAACCGAACCGCCTGTCGATATCCTGGAGCTCATCAGCAAATATGCGTTCGGGGACGTGGAGAAGCAGCAATCCGGCAAGACAAAATAACGGAGGTCGCCTATGACAAAGTTGCTGATCGGAATATATCTGCTGGTTTTCTCACTGCACGCGGTTCAGCTCTATGCGGACGTGCCGCTCGATACGATCAAGTCGCGTATCCATCAGGTGCTCGTTGTGCTGCGGGATCCAGCGCTCCAGCGCGAATCCGCAAGGGAAGCTAAAAAACAGAAACTGCGGGCGATTTTTAATACGACCTTCGATTACATGGAGCTTTCAAAAAGCACTTTGTCGCGAAATTGGGAAAAGTTGAAACCCGACCAGCGCGAAGAGTTCAAGGATCTTTACAAGGCGCTCCTCGAGAAGGTTTACATGGACACCATCCTGGCCTACAAGGACCAGGAGGTCGTTTTCGGCCGAGAAAGAGCGCTCGGACAAAACAGAGTCGAGGTTGAGAGCAAGCTCATATCGGGACCGAACGAGATCCCGATCCACTACCGGATGATTTCAAAAGACGGCGGATGGTGGGTTTACGACGTGGTCATCGAGAACATCAGCCTGGTCACAAATTATCGAAGCCAGTTCAATCGCCTTCTCGCGAAGGAATCTCCCGAGAGTATGCTCGAAGCTCTGCGCAAGAAAGTCAGTTAGCGCGCAAGCCTGCGAACGGAGTTTGAGGGGCAGCCGGATTTTCACCGGCTTAAACGATGAGGAGGGTATGATGAGCGGGACGAGAGGAACGGGTATTTTTCTTTGGCTCGCTGTGGCGATTATCCCGCTGATGACGGCACGTGTCTTTTCCGCCGAGACGGCGGGTAAACTGACGCCTGTGCGCATCGGCTTTGCCTCCAGGAGCATCCAGGACATGCCCTTTTTCGTGGCGCACGAGCGCGGTTTTTTCCGCGAGGAAGGCTTGCAGGCCGAGATCATTCTTATGAAGGCAATCCAGACGGTTCAGTCTCTGTTGAGCGGAAGCATCGACTTCGGCACGGCAACCGGCACAGCCGTAAGCGCTGCCGTAAACGGGGCCGACGTCAGGGTCGTTATGGCCTTAACCGACAGGCCCGCGTTTGATTTAATTTCTCAGCCCGGCATCAGAAGCGTCCACCAGTTGCGGGGGAAGAAAATCGGCGTTTCGGCCGTTGGATCCTTGGGGGAAATTCTCGCCCGCCAGATTTTGATCGCCAACCAGGTTCCGCTGGAGCAGGTGACCATCCTTCCGCTCGGTCAGAGTCACTTTACCTACACCACGTTAAAGGCGGGAGTCATAGAAGCGATCATGGCTTCGATCCCGACGACGTTCGTCGCTCAGGATGAGGGTTTTTATAAGCTTGCGGCCGGAGGAGATGTCTACCGAACCGTGCACGGGGGACTTACGACGACCAGGACCACCATCGTGAACCGGCCGGACCTGGTGGCCAAGACGATTCGCGCAACGCTTCGGGCCGTGCATCTGATCCGAAACGATAGGACGGTGGGCATCAATTTCATCAAGGGACCCCAATTGGACATGGGCTCGGAGCGCGACAGGCTGGCGGACCGCGTGTATGAGGCTGCGGCCCATGCCTATCTGCTCTCTGGTTCCGTGGATGAAGACCTGCAGCGAGAGATGATCTCTATCGCGGCCCGGCGGATAAAGCCCGCGCAGCCGGTTCCACCCGAGCGGGTTTTCGACTTTAGCTTTGCCCGGAAAATCAACAAGACTTCGCGCTAGGGGGCGTCACACTTGCGGGGGAATATTCGCTACAAAGTGATTCACAAAGGCACCAAGCTGTGCGATTCTTTTTCCTCTCCCTTGACGGGAGAGGACTAAGGTGAGGGTGAGAGATGGATACCCCTCATCCTAGCCTTCTCCCGCAAGGGGAGAAGGAATGATCCAGAAGTACTGGAGATCAGTAGGTCAACGACCATCCTTCCAATGAAGTTTTAAGAAGTCTAGTCCTTACACAAGCGTGATTTTTTTAGGAAGAAGGTGAGTAGATACTCGAAATGCCCGCCAGTAGTGGTTACCGTGTGAATTGGGAAAAATACACAGGCCAATGAAAGGGGGCATTTCAAGTGAGTCGAGTCTACCCG